>NZ_JAUBSA010000007.1:0-162287 GCF_036702115.1 Microcoleus sp. LAD1_D5
TAATTATGGATTGCCTCAATACTCATCAGTCTGAATCTTTGGTTCGCCTTGTAGTTGAATTGGAAGGATTAGAAATTGATTTGGGTGTTAAGGGTAAAAGTGGCATCCTTCAATCAATGCAAACACGAGCAGCCTTTTTAAGTGACCCAACGCATCGAATTGTTTTCCATTACACGCCCAAACACTCATCTTGGCTTAATCAAATTGAAATATGGTTTAGTATCCTTGTCCGTAAGCTGCTCAGACGGGGAACTTTCACGAGTACCAATGAACTAAAAAACCGGATATTAGATTTCATCGACTACTTTAATCGAACTATGGCAAAGCCCTTCAAGTGGACTTATAAGGGTAAAGTATTAGCGGTTTAGTGGGTATTCTATTTTCGCCGAGCTGTACTAGATTGTTGGTACTCGTCAGATATTATTCGTAAAACCCGGCCTTACGAAATAATTACTGATGTCGTTTAACCGCTTCCACGAAAGCAATAACATCCGCTTCCAAAGTATTAAAAGCCGTTACCAGTCTAACAGTACATTTATCCCACCGATAAAATAGAAAACCCTCAGCTAAAACCGATGTAATTACTGATTCTGGAAGTTGCATAAAAATCTCATTTGCTTCAACTGTATGGCAAAACTTTACTCCCTCAACACCTGCCAACCCTTCCGCCAACTTAGCCGCCATATTATTTGCATGAGCCGCATTTTTTAGCCACAAATCATCCGTTAGATACGCTTCCAACTGCGCCGACAAAAACCGCATTTTCGAGAAAAGATGCCCGCTGCGCTTGCGGTAAAAAGGGAAAGTCTGGGCTAATTCTTGATTAAAAAAAACCACAGCTTCCGCACCCATCGCGCCGTTTTTTGTTGCTCCAAACGAGAGAATATCTACACCAGCCCGCCAAGTGACATCCGCCGGAGAACAGCCCAAACTGACAACAGCATTGGCAAAGCGCGCTCCATCCATGTGCAGGTGCAAATTATGAGCGCGAACCACTTCCGAAATGTGGGAAATTTCCGCTGGATTGTAGACTGTGCCGGCTTCGGTTGCTTGAGTGATGCTGACGGCTGCGGGCTGTACGTGATGGACGACACCTGCACCAGCGCGATCGAGTATTTTTCCTAAAGTCTCTGCCTCTATTTTACCATGATTTCCTGTTACTGTAACTAACTTGGCACCGCCTGTAAAAAACTCCGGCGCGCCGCATTCATCTAGATTAATATGAGATTCGCCATGACAGTAAACAGCGCCGTAAGGAGGAGTCACAACCGCAAGGGCTAGCGCATTAGCAGCAGAACCAGTTGCTACCGGAAAAACAGTCACCGATGTCTCGAACAAATCCGAAAATTTCACTTGCAAACGCTGTGTATATTCATCATCTCCGTAAGACATCACAGCACCGCAATTAGCCGCTGCAATCGCCGCCATAATCTCCGGCGAAACCCCGGTTGCATTGTCGCTACAAAAATTCATTAGAATAATTGGTAAATAGAATCTATAATATAACTCAACACTCAACAGTCAAGACTCAAGCATTAAACCAAGAGGAAGAATTATGGCAGAATACCGCCAAATAGAATACCGCATCGGCAAAGACGGCAAAATTACCGAAACCGTCCTCAACGCCACCGGTTCGAGTTGCACCGAAACCACCGCCGGAATTGAAAAAGCCCTCGGAAAAGTAGAATCTCAAGACTTGCTGCCCGAATATTACCAAGGCGAAGAAAATTTGATCGTTGAACAAACGCAGACTTTAAAACAAGTTTAGAAGAGTTAAAGATGTTTGAGATCCTCGGTGCAACAGTTGATGTAACAACACTGCCTGCCTTCAGCTTCGCCCTAGCTATCGGGGGCATTTTTCTAATTGTAATCTACCTTTATGCTGCCTCTGAGGCGGGAGATGCGATCGAGTTTAAGTACGATACAATTCTGCGGGAACGCATGAATCAGCTAGACATTCTCGATTGGCAAGACTTAGGCGAAAAAGCAGGCTTAAGTCGCTTTGCGGTGCGCTTAGTGCGGCAGGGAGACGTGGGAAAACTCACCCTAGACCAACTGAGGCGGCTGGCAACAGTGCTGAATTTGAATTTTCAAGAGTTCGATCGCACTTTGAGCGCGCTGCCAATGTCGGCTACAATCACAACTAATCCCAGCGAAATTGAAGAATTGAGGCAGCAGTGTTTCCGGCTGCGATCAGAATTGCAGCAGCAAAAAGCTCAACTAACTGCCGATTTTCGCCGCGCTACCTTTGAACAGTTGCAAACTTTGTTAACCAACTATCCCGCCGCCCGCAAAATGGCAGAAGCCAAGCCGGATATGCCAGCAAAAAATCTTTCTGCTCTTTTTACTCCCTTAGAAAATCTCTTGTCAAGTTGGGATTTTCAAACAATCGGTTCGGCATGGGAACAAACTGCTTACAATCCGCAGTTGCACCAGCCGGATGTTGAGGATATAACAGAAGGAGAATTAGTTTATATTCGGTTTGTCGGCTATCGCGAGGGAGAGCGAATTCTTGCTCCTGCTAAAGTTAGTCGCACCCTGCCAGCGGGAATGAAAAATTAAATTTTAAATTTTAAATCAACATGACTACAGTTGCCATTGACTTCGGCACCAGCAACACGGTTGTCTGCATTCTCAACCCGGATACGCAAACACCAGAAACTTTGAGATTGGGCGAGATGTCCCGCATTTTTAAAACTAAGAATTTGAGCGGAGATGTTCGAGAAATATCTGTAGTGCCGACTTTAGTGTTTGTGAAAAATGCCGGAGAGTTGGTGTTGGGAGAAAAAGTGCGATCGCAGCGTTTGGGGCAATCCCAGCCAGACCGTTTTTTCAAAGCTTTTAAACGCAATTTAGCTGCGGACTTTCAGCCACCGCCCCGTAATATCGACGGCGAAACCTACACAGCCGAATCAGTAGCAGAACAGTTTATCACAACTATTTGGAAACAATTATATTTACAAAATATACAGCCAGACAAAGTAATTTTTACAGTCCCTGTAGGAGCATTTGAGCGATATCTAGATTGGTTTCGCGACTTAGGAGAAAGTTTGGGAGTGGCGGAAGTTCAGGTAATAGATGAATCCACAGCCGCCGCCCTGGGATATGCAGTAAAACGCCCCGCTTCTCTAGTTTTAGTAGTTGATTTTGGCGGCGGGACTTTAGATTTAAGTTTGGTTCGCACAGCCCCTCCTTCCTCAGTCAAAAATAGCCAATTTAAAAGTCTAAATTTAATGCGTGCCGAAGTGTTGGCAAAATCCGATGCTTATGTAGGTGGCGAAGATATTGACATCTGGATTGTCGAAGATTATTTGCGGCAAATTGGTTCGTCGCGGGCAGAAGTCGGCCCAGTTGGCTGGCAAAATTTATTAGAAATAGCGGAAAAATTAAAAATTCAACTTTCTCAAGTTAATGAGGCTAAGGAAAGCTGGTTTGACGATGAAAATTTTATGTCTTACGACTTGCAGCTAAACCGAGACAAGCTTGAGGAAATTCTGGAATCTAGGCAGTTGTTAGAACAGTTGCGGGAAAGTTTAGATGAAGTGCTGAGTATTGCGCTGGGAAAAGGTATCGGCAAAGCAGATATCGAACAGGTTTTGCTGGTAGGAGGAACTTCTTTAATCCCGGCTGTATCTAATTTAGTGGTTTCGTATTTTGGGCGGCAAAAAGTCCAAAGAGACAAGCCTTTTGAAGCAGTGGCACACGGTGCTTTAGCGTTGACACAATTGGTAAGTGTTGACGATTATTTGCGCCACAGCTATGCAATTCGCCTCTGGGAACCTTACGCTAAAGCTTATGCTTATTCGCCGATATTTAGCAAGGAAATGAAGTATCCCTGTCAAAGTTCCGAAGAGTTGACGCTGCAAGTGGCAATTGAAGGGCAAAGGGAAATTCGGTTAGATATTGGGGAAGTTGCGGAGGTATCACAAGCGGAGGTTATTTTTAACGAAAAAGGGCAAATGACGAGCAGTTGGCTCAACAAACAGACGGATTTTCGCTCTTTGGACAGCCACCACCAGCAGGTTTGTGTGGCGCATTTGAACCCGCCTGGGGTATTGGGAATTGACAGGGTTTCGGTGAGTTTTGAGGTGGATGAGAAGCGGGTTTTGTTGGCGACGGTGCGGGATTTGGTGACTGGTAAGGTGTTGGTGGAAAAAGGGGCGATCGCCAAACTGCAATAATGGTAAAATTTTTAGATAACATTCGGATCTTGAAATCGCTACTACACAAACTCTCGTCCGGATGGTGCGCGGACTGAAAAATATCGATTAAAATCAAATTTATGCCGCCATGAAAAAGCAACAAAATAAATTCAGCCACCTGACGGCAATTGAAAGAATTTCCCTGTCATTTCCAGCAAGATTTTTATTGGATAAAAACTTGCTGCAAGGCAAAGTCTTAGATTTTGGGTGCGGCTTGGGCAGCGATGTTAGATTGTTGCAGCAAAAAGGCTTCGATATTACGGGTTATGACCCTTATTATTTCCCGGAATTCCCCGAAGATAAATTCGACACAATCATTTGTTTTTATGTTTTGAATGTTTTGTTTCCTGAAGAACAAGCTAATGTCCTGATGGAAGTTTCGCACCTTTTGAAACCGGGAGGGAATGCGTATTTTGCGGTGAGAAGGGATATCAAAAAAGAAGGCTTTCGAGAACATTATGTCCACAAAAAACCTACATATCAGTGCATTGTCAAACTTCCATTTAAGTCAAGTCACTTAGATGAGTCTTGCGAAATTTACAAATACGTGCATTACAACCATCAAAGAAATTCAACTAATAACTGCATATTCTGCAATCCGTATAAAAACCTAATTTTGCTAACTGAATCAGCAACAGCTTATGCGATGTTTGACGGTTATCCCGCCAGCAAAGGTCATGTTTTAATCATCCCCAAGCGTCACGTTGCTAATTATTTTGAACTGCCTTTTCGAGAGCAATCGGCTTGCTGGTTTATGGCTAATAAGGTGCAAAAAATGTTAAGTAAAGAGTTTCAGCCTGACGGGTTTAATGTTGGAATAAATATTAATAAACAGGCTGGTCAAAGTCGCACTCACGCGGCTATTCATGTTATCCCCCGTTACAAGGGCGATGCGGCTGGGAATAAAGGCGGAATTAGGTATGTGATTCCGAAGAGTGAAAAATAAAAGTTAGCCAATTGTGAAAGGAATTCTTTTTTACCGCAGAGGCGCAGAGAACACAGAGGAATAGAGAAGAGAGGAATTCATAATTTTTGTAAGGATTGTTATATTTGAGCAAACGGCGAGCAAAATAGAGTTAAAATGTGTTTGCAAGGTCTAAAACTACACATTAGCAGGAATTTGGTGTTCTGTTTATGTCTAAGCGCAAAAAGCAAGAATGGCTCAAGGAAACTCTAGAACTCAAAGAAGACCACAATTGGAAGTCAAAGCCTGGAACTCGAATTTTTGTAGCAGGAAGAGGTGCAGTCCGCTTTGATGTCCCGGAAGATTGGCATTTTGAACCGGATACTAATTCGTTCCGGTTTACGGATAAAAAGCCGCCGGATGATGATTGTCGTTTGGAGGTTTCGTTTAATTTGCTACCACCGGGTAACTGGGCAGATTTTCCGCTGGTGCCGCTATTACAGAAGGTGGTTGAAGATGAGACGCGAAATCCGATCGCTTTTGGGGAAATTATCCAATTGAAGCGGCAAACTGCCCGCGTTGTTTGGACTGAATTTAAGTTTATCGACCCTCCAGAACAGCGGGAAGCTTATTCGCGAATCTGTATTGGATTGGGTTCTAATGTTCAGTGTTTGATTACTTTTGATTACTGGGTTGACGATGCAGAGCGTTTGACTCCTGTCTGGGATACGGTGATGGATTCGTTAGTTCTGGGTTTGTTTATTAGCGACCCTCGAACGGGGTTCGCACGTCCAGACTAGACCGATTTTCTGGGAAACTTTCAACAACTAATTTTGCTAAGTGTTGGATTGGCAAGCCACCGGCCAGTAAATTTAGAACCTACATTAAACTTTACAACCGCTTTGCCATGAAAATATCTGGCTTGCCAATTCCGTTCGCGTCGGGCATCACTCCCACGATCGCAAAACCCATTTTTTGATAAAATTCGTAGGGATGACCGCGCAAATTTCTAATTTTGGCGACGTGTTCCCAAACGTTAGGATAAAGATTGATGCCTGAAAGAGTTGTTTGATTGTCTTCGTCGTCGGTGCCCACCCACAGCACGAGCCCTCCCCGGTTTTTAGCTTCGGCTGCTAAATCAGCTACGAGCGATCGACCAATTCCTTGTCTGCGAAATTCTGTTCCCACTACCAGCGGGTGCAGTTCCCAAACATTCCCGTCATACTGTTTAATCCCACCAATCCATCCCAAAACTTGATGGCTGTCGCCGACAGCAATTCGACTGATGCGATCGGCTTCCAATGATTCTTGCACTTCTTGCAAAGCAGATTTTAGATCGGGCCAAGCATCGGGCCAATTCTCTTTAAAACCTTCCACTATTAATCTAGCTACCTGTTGAATTTTTGGCTCGTCAACCGCACGCAAATCTGTAATTTGTACGTTCATGAATTTACAGACTAAATCAAGGATTACGGACTAATATGCTCACAAACCGGCTTTTATAACCTGGTAAACGGCAAAAACTAAATATTATTCATAGTCTTCAGGCTCCTTATGTTCCAAAGCGAAAAGTTATTATTGGAAAGTTGCGATCGGGCGTTAGCGTTAGCGAAGCGATCCGAAGGAAAGCCCTCGAAGAGGATCGCCAATTCCCCGCAAAATACTAACACAAGTGCCGTACAATTATCCCACCATCCGGCATCAACCAACCTGCTAACCCCATGCTTTGCGATTACCTGGTACAAATCCTCACCGCCCGCGTCTACGATGTTGCTCAAGAAACAGCCCTAGAATGCGCCCCGAATCTATCAGCACGGCTCAACAATAAACTTTTGCTGAAGCGAGAGGATATGCAGTCGGTGTTTTCCTTCAAACTGCGGGGTGCGTACAACAAAATGGCGCAACTGTCGCCGGATTTGCTAGCACAAGGTGTGATTGCAGCTTCTGCCGGCAACCACGCCCAAGGAGTCGCCCTCGCCGCCCGCCACCTGGGAACTCGCGCGATCATAGTCATGCCCGTAACGACGCCGCAGGTGAAGGTAAATGCGGTGATAGCCCGTGGTGGAGAGGTTGTTTTGCATGGGGATGCTTACGATGATGCCTACGCCTTTGCGCGCCAATTAGAGGCCGAAAAAGGTATGACTTTTATTCATCCTTTTGATGACCCGCACGTAATTGCGGGACAGGGTACGATCGGCATGGAAATTCTGCGGCAACATCAAAAACCAATTCACGCGATTTTTGTGGCAATTGGTGGCGGCGGATTGATTTCGGGAATTGGGGCCTATGTCAAGCGGTTGCGGCCGGAAATTAAGATTATTGGCGTCGAACCCATCGATTCCGATGCAATGAATCAATCGCTGAAAGCGGGTAAACGGGTGCGTTTGTCGCAGGTGGGTTTATTTGCTGATGGCGTTGCTGTGCGGGAAGTGGGGGAGGAAACTTTTCGGTTGTGTCAGGAGTATGTGGATGAGATTATTTTGGTGGATACGGATGATGTTTGCGCGGCGATTAAGGATGTTTTTGAAGATACGCGATCGATCTTAGAACCTGCTGGCGCTTTGGCGATCGCAGGTGCGAAAGCTTACGTCGAACGGGAACAAATCGCAGGACAAACATTAATTGCTGTGGCTTGCGGCGCGAACATGAATTTCGATCGGCTGCGTTTTGTAGCAGAAAGAGCCGAGTTTGGCGAACGCCGCGAAGCCATTTTTGCAGTCACAATTCCCGAACAAGCTGGCAGTCTCCGCAAGTTTTGCGAATGTCTGGGAAAGCGCAATTTAACTGAATTTAGCTATCGAATTGCGGATGAGAAAGAGGCACATATTTTTATCGGCGTGCAAATTCAAAACCGTGCCGATGCGGTGAAGATAGCGGAAAGTTTTGAAGATTGTGGCTTCAAGACTTTGGATTTAACTGATGATGAATTAACGAAATTGCACGTGCGGCATATGGTGGGCGGGCGTTCGATGCTGGCCGATCATGAATTGTTTTATCGCTTTGAATTTCCCGAACGTCCGGGTGCGTTGATGAAGTTTGTCGGTTCGATGAGCCCTAACTGGAATATCAGCGTTTTTCACTATCGAAATAACGGCGCAGATTACGGGCGAATTGTGGTGGGAATTCAAGTGCCGCCCGATGAGATGCAGGAATGGCAGGCTTTTTTGGATACGCTGGGCTATCAGTATGGGGATGAGAGTCAAAATCCGGCGTATAAGCTATTTTTAAGATAGTTTGGTTTGTGGTCTTGAAACAAATTAATATTTATGAACGTGTTCAAAAAAATATTGCCGTTTTTTTTGATGATTTTTGCTGTTGCTGTTGTGGCAGCAGTTGCACATTTTGCGATCGAACAAATTTCTAGCCCAGTCAGTTATTTTCAACCTGTGGATACCAGAGATGGTGCAGAGTTGTACAAAAAAGAACTACCCAACGGAAATCACGCTTATTTGCAAGTTATTAACGTCCAAAAAATGCAAATAGACCAGCTAATTGGAGAGGTCGATCGGATGGCTTTTAATAAAGGATTGTATTATCAGGGAGAAAACAAATATTACAGTCCTTTCTTTAAGAGCAAGTTATTCTCTGAAGTTACAGGAGAATACAAAAAACTTTACGGAAATGGTGTTTTTTCCGTGATTAACTGTTCTTTTTTTGAACAATACGAACGCAGCACGCAGCTATCTTTTCCTATCAAATTCAACGGTCAAGTTATTACTGGCGGTAACGGCATCTACGGCCCCGTCAAGAAGCCCAAAGATGGGCAGTATAAAAATGTTCGATTGAAAGCTTTGGTCTGGAATGATCGAGAAGCATATATCACAAATTACGAACCGCAAACCGGAACGCCCTTGAATCAAAAAGAAGTACAAAATGCCGTTGTTACTTACGAATACAAGCACCATCCAGCTAAACTCATATCTAAAAATCCCGCAAATAGGTATCACGTCATCGGTACGCTGGACAAAGATGGTCGCCAGGGTAATGAATTGCTGGCAATTATCACAGTTAATGAAGCGACATTAGATGCAGCAGCTAAGTTAATGCGAGAATTCGGAGTGAAAGGAGATATAGTGACGATCGACGGCGGACTCTCAACTTATCTATTCAATCCTAAAATGGGGGATATTATGTTGCCTCAATCAAATAATATTGCCACTCGGGAACTGCCGCACTATTTAGGATTTAGGAAGAGAAAATCTCAGACAGCTTCACCAAAAATATTGGTCGCTAAACCAGCAGGAAAAGTGGAGGTGGAAGCAAATAAACCTTATTTGATTTTGTGGAGAGACAATATTCAGGATGAGGTCAAGATTGAGCTGTATCAAGAGAATAAGTTGGTTGAAAGGATAGCCAACCGCGCGACTAGCGATGGGGTTTATGAATGGAAACCTAAGATTGCTGTAAAATCAGGGTCTTTGATTCGGATTTCAAGTGTTAAAAATGCCAAGGTGTCTGGGGCTTTGCAGTTGTGATTGTTGTTGGCACAGAAATATCATTGCGATCGCAAATTCCGCACATCCTCTATACTGAGTCCGGTTGTTTGACTGATAGTTGCATCATCCAGGCGATCGAGAAATTGCCGCGTGATCGCAACTAAGATGCGATCGCGCGGCGGTATGATATTCCTGACGTTGAAACGATTTGGTAGTTGCGGGCGATCGCACTTTTGTCTGGTAAGGGCGATCGCACTTCACGCACCACAATTTATTCTGGTTTTATCCAACCTTTAACGATCGCCTTCCCGACATTGACATAAGGATTGTCTAAAAACTCTTCGATCGCAGCTTCACCGCCAGCTTGCAATGCACCAACGACGCGACGCTTGAAACTGGGGGTAGTTTCATCATTAACGTGAGCAATCTTTTCCGCATCAGTAGCGGTGGGATTAGTTACCTCTAACTGTTTGAGAATTTGTTGAAGTTCTGCGGCTGCTTCTGCAAGGGTTTGCTTTTGCTCAGCTAAATGAATGTGTTGGTTGGCTTGCTGTCGTGCGTTATCTGAAACTTTATTGGCTGAGTTGGCGATGTTCGCTCCACGGTAGTCATTATTGAAAGTTTCTGACACTGGTTTACTCTCTGATACGGGTTTATACTCTACATTTCCCTTGACGTTTCCTTGAACTAAGTTGCCCTTAAAACTACTATTATTCATGTCTACAGATTTCCGCTCCATAGCTGATAGCATCCTCCATTGCTAATGTTTACTTTTAGTGTCATGTTCGCTCAATCACCAAAAAGATACGAAGTGCTTCCCCCAACATTTCCCTGTATAAAGTTACCACTCACCTCACTATTACTAATGGATATTTGGTAAGTTGCTTCCTTTTCACTTTCAATGAATTCATAAATTACTCCAATAACTTGCTTGAGACTTTCCTTTTGCTTTGTAGTAAACAGCTTCTGATCACCTGAATTTAGAGTTAGTAATAAACCGTAGTGTTTTGGCTTAGAAACATTCCAAATGGCACCTCCAATTGCGACTAAACCTAACAATCCACCTACTCCGCTGTTCCCCATACCGACTATCGATGAACCCAAAAGAAAAACTATAATAATTCCCCAAGGAATCGTTCCAATATCGACCTCTCCTTCACTAAAACCTGTAATATTGTGAGTCTGGTAAACATTGTATGAGAAACGAACTGTTCTTTTAGTTATGGTAATAACTTTATTTCTCTCTAAAGTAATGCTCTGATTACTTCCCAAGGGGTTTGGTGTTGCCATTCATTATACCTATAAAATTGATGGTTGAGACTATGTGAAGACACCCTTTTCAGCTCAGAGCGCAACTATGCACCTGTCAATAGACACTCTAGTAAGATGCTTGTGTCCGGTTGATCCATGCTAGACCGATCGCACAAAAAATGTAAAGTAAAAAAAGTGGGAAAAAGTGGGAACTTCCTAAAATTCGGATGCGAAGCTCAAAAAGTTGGAAAAAGTTGGAAAAAGTTTGGTATAGTAACCATACCTATCTCACCATCCCACCTATGGACAGTCCTCAGATATTGCAATTTGTCGATGAAGCTGTCTATACCAACACAGGTAAACGTCTAAATAACTTGCAGCGGAGGATTATCGCAGGCATACTGAATCGTCAAAGATATGCTGACGTTGCAGAAACTTATGATTATAGCTCCCAGCACGTTAAAAAGGCTAGTCACGAGCTTTTACAAATGTTATCTGAAGTCTTTGGGGAACAAGTTAAAAAAAGTAATCTTGAATCCGTGCTAGAACGGCATATAAATCAGACTATAACAACTTTGGGTAATAATAATACTTTTAAAGATAGTAACAAAATTAGCTATATTAACAATTGCCCTAATCCCTCCACTCCTACCCCAGATGAAAGTCAGCCGGAAACTCCCGACTTGCAGGAAGAAAGCAAAAATCAAACTCAGATTGAAAAAATAGATAAATTACGGCAGTTTGGCTTGAGCGACGAACAAATTGCAGAAGCGCTAGATATACCTTTAGAGGTGCTTAAGCAGGTGGACTTGGAGGAGTAAATCTCTGCTATTTGCGATCGCAATGTCATGGTTCTTGTTCCTCAAATAGAGACGGGATATCTCGGCGACCGCTGACTACACGAAGAATCTCAATCCCATCATCCAAAAGTTGGTAGAAAATGATGTAGCCATCCAAAGGCAGACCTCGCAAGTTTGGACGTATTTCTATATAACTTCTGCCTAAATTAGGAAAGTTGACTAATTGCTGGCAACGACGCGCAAAATCTTGAAAAAAGCGCTCACCGGCTTCGATGTTGTTGGTAGTGAAATAATAATCAGTAATTTCGTTGAGGTCAAGGCTTGCCAGAACGTTGATGAGATAACGTTTCATTGTTGAGTCTCGCGCGCTTGCCGGAAACGATCCAAAATCCCTGTGACGAAGGTTTCGCCATCAATCGGCGGAGTATGTTCGGACATGGCAACAGCAGCATCTATCTTAACTCGTACACAATCGATCCATTCGCCATCGGCGCGATCGTACTCATCTAACAATCGCAAAGCAACTTCCAGCACTTCTTCGGCCGAACCATATTTACCAGTTTGCAGTTTAGTTTGGATGAATATCTCTTGGGTTTTCGTCAGAGTAATGCTCATAGTATTGATTTACTCGTTTGCTTTAATTATATCGCATCAGTCCTAGAAACCAGCGATCGCCAAAATCTGGATTTCGGGCTCGATACCACTGATAAGCTCGATCGATCTGAGATTGGCCGATCGCAGCTTCATCTTTCCACTTATCCTACAACTAGCAATTCATTAAACTTATTTTTAAAATCTGACGATACCGTCAACGGCTTGTCAACCTCAGCTTCGTAGAGTTTCCAGACATATCCCAAACTGAACGATCGAAAAGCTGGAGGCGAACCAATCGCTTGCCAAATATTATCAAATTGTTCCCATGAAATAGGGGAGAAAATCTCAGACTCAGACGCACCCTACAACACAAACTAGAATCATCGCGCAAACTCATAGGCCAGATTCGTGATGCGGCCGCGCCAGTAGGGCAATAGTGAGCCATCAGGCAGTTGCCACGCCACCTCACCGGAGAGCGGAATCCGCATACCCTGTCGCAATTCGTACTCCCAGAAACGGCCTTGCCAGGGCGCCAACACCAGCCCACCGTTAACTGTACGGGGGCGGGCCTCGGCGCGGATACTGGCGATTAGCCCTGCTTCATCAAAGCGGAAATCCAGGGAAACAGAGGTGTCGCCATCCTGTAGCGTTGCTCTGGCCCAAGAATTGTCGATCGCCTCCCAGTGAACACCCTGACTCGGCAGCAGTCTCGTCGGATACCAAGCCGCCTCCGCGAAAAAGCGCATCAGTTCCCCTTTGGCAATTTCTGGAGTGCCGCGGATATCCGCCAGAGTCACCAGGCCCAACAGCGCCGCATGGAGGATGCCTTCGCCAGAAATGTAGGCATCATGAACAAACGCATTGATACCGGGCATCATGGCAATTTGCCCCTCCCAGTCAAAGCCAGGGCGCTGAGTAATTACCAATTGAGTTGAGGTGAAGGCGCTCCATTTTTCTGCGGTTTCGCTCATGTTAAACGTGCCTTCGTGGGAAACCCGCGCTGCTGCAATTAGCGGTTGTCCATCCTTCAGCACCGCGCGAAAGTAGCGCTGCACGGGCTGGGGTAAATCGGCGATTTCCCGCGCATCAAATGTGAGAAGTTTAATCGGCAAGCGTGCAGCTTCCAGATTGGCTCGCAGTTCCTTGGTACCGAGATGCCAGCGGTATGCTCCAAGGGCGATCGCGCCAACAATGCCAACTACAAGCGCCAGGATAATTAGTACGATCGCCGATCGCCACATGGTGATTCCTCTTGATACCTAAAAACGAGTTAATCAAGGGCGAGTCTTAAACCCATCGACCCACTACAACTCTCACCGTTCCATCTGCCAAAGTTTCCTCTTCTTCAACATGAAAACCCTCTGACTGCACCGCCGCCATCAAACTTTTGCGCGCGTATTTTTGACTAATTGAATTGACAAATTCCTGCTGATTAATTCGAGCGCCCCAAAAATCCGCCACCAATTCATAATCCTCTCCGCTGCGGCGAAAACCCAAATCGTAACCGTTGGATTGCCGAATCACGTACTCGGCATTAGTTTTGTCACCCCGATAACCCCGTACCTGCACATTGGATTCTACTTGATAACCCAGCTCTTCCAACACTTGATGCAGCAGTTCGCCGTTCTTGATCTGAACCTTGATAGTTGTGAAGTGTGACATATCACTTTCGGATTTTTGTGTAAAACGCTGATTTGATTATAATACTATAAACGGCAACAGTCAATAAGTTAGAAGTTGCGCTCTTAAACGAGGTTTGATCGTCACCGAAAGCAGCCAGGGTACAGGCCCCCGGATTCATCTGTGCAGAAATTAACAACATAGTATCCGATAACAATTCCCCCGATTTGTCCGTGAGTTCGCTTTCTTCAATCCTCCAATTATTCAATCTAAAATCTAAAATCTAAAATCTAAAATCGTATGATGGCCGACAATTCTAACCAACCCAGAGAATATGATGCCGTCCTCGGCGGTCAAAGTCAAATCCCGATCGCCGGCGCTGTTTTGGGAGGCATTGCCGGAGTCAAGCAGCGCATCAACAGTTCTAGTATCGAGTCGCGGATTGCCGCTGTTAAAGATGCTCCTAAATACGGAGGCGCGGGTTTAAATTTAGCAATTGAGGCGCTAGTTGACCCCGCACCAGAAGTGCAGCGAGTTGCTTATTTAATTTTGCGCCCAAGAACAGAGCCTCTAGTCCGCCAAGCTTTAAAACAATTCATCCCTTACAAGCTTTTTGACTGCATCCGCACTGTCAAAACTGGGACAAACGTTGCGATTAGTCCCGGAGGATCTCGCACGGCTAGTTTGCACGGGAAAATAATTAGAATTTGCGATGTAGAGACAGGAGAAATACTCTATACTGTTGACAAGTATCCCCGCGCTCAAGAAACTTTTGTACTTTGCCAAGAAAGCGAAGTTTTTGTAAGGAGCAGAAATACTCCGAAACATCGTGCGATCGAAATTTGGCATGAAGGAGAATTGCGGCATACTTCTCTCGGACATGAAGCGGAAATTACCGCAATTGTCATCAGTCCTGACACTCAAGTTATCGCCAGCGGTTCGGCAGATACTACTATCAAAATTTGGAATTTAGAGACGGGAAAGTTAATCTGTACTTTTGGCAGTCTTTTAACTTGGGGCGCTCATAAAGCAGGAATTGTTAGTCTTGCTTTTAGCCCGATCGCACAAACTCTCGCTAGCAGCAGTTCTGACGGTACAATTAAGCTGTGGAACCTCCGCAACAGAGAATGCTCCCAAACAATTAAAGGTTATGCGAATTGTCTGGCTTTCAGTCCAGACGGGCAGACGCTGGCTACTGGCGGCTGGGACAGAAATATTCAACTGCGACAGCTATCGAATCCAGATAGTTCAATCACATTGGCAGGGCATTTTAACTCGATAAATGCGATCGCCTTTAGTCCCGACGGATTCACTGTTGTCAGTGCTAGTGCGGATTGTAATATCAAATTTTGGAATGCCAGTAGCGGCGAACATATTCACACTCTTAGCGGACATCAAAACTCTGTTACTTGTCTTACTTTTAGCAGCGATGGTGAAACTATTATTAGTGGTAGCTTAGACAAAACTGTCAAAATTTGGGGAGTTAATTGAAGAAAGAAGGAAGTTCGGCAACGGATTTTGTAACGGATGTAACGGATGGAACAAAGAGGGAAGAGGGAAGAAGGAAGAAGGCAGAAGGAAGAAGGAAGAGGCTATCCGCATGGGGAAAGTGCAATTAAACGCGTCCTAACCGTCGGGCGGGGTGGCTATATTTCAATTTTCCCGATTGCCGATGCCTCAGTGGGTGAATCTACGCAAACAAATATAATAAATTTACAATTCGAGTTCTTGTGCAAGCCGAGGATTGCGGAACTTGTTTTTGTCCTACTACAAATACTTACAGTACAAATACCGATTTGTAGCCATTATTTAGCTTATCATCAATTTGTGAACGGTAGCCATAAAACCCGATCTATCTGCAATTTCTGAAGCCTTTAAACTAGCTTTAAACTATCGCATCTTGCGCGAATGAGTATTCTTACTAACTGTAATATTTCACTTAAAAAGTTTATGCTTAAAAGATAGGCTGGCATTAAATATACAGTCCATCCCAGAGTAACCATGTCACACTGCAACCAATCCATCTGTCGTTCCCGCCATTTCGCAGAGATGTGCGATAGTGCTGCCAGTTGGCAGCAAAAAGCCGATCGACTAACGGTAGAATTAAAGAGCACCCAGGATCTGCTTCACGCAGAAATCGATCGGCTCAAACAAGCCAACGAAACCTTGCATGTCGCCATCAGTTGTGCCCCGATTTTGCTGTGGGCAACAGATAAAAAGGGCAAGTTAACCGTTGCAGCAGGCAAAGGATTAGAAAATTTGGGACTGAAACCAGGTGGAACTACTGTCGGGCTGTCGATTTTTGAACTTTACAGCAGCCAGGCAGATATGTTAGAAAATATTGCCGAGGTACTAGCAGGAAACGATCGTACTTGGAACGTCCGAGAGAGGCATTTTATTCACGAAATTCGATCGGCAGCGCTGCGAGATGCAAACGGCGAAGTTGTCGGCGCAGTTGGTGTTTCTACTGACATTACCGAACGCGAGCGAGCGACGGCAACTCTGGAAACGGCAAATCAAGAATTAGAATACAAACTTCAGCAGGAGACGGCACTGTTGAATATAGCACTTGCCGAAAGCGAAAAAAAGTACCGCAACCTCGTAGAAACCTCCCAAGAATTGATTTGGTCGATCGATATTGAAGGCCTCTTGACTTTTGTCAATTCCGCCGCCAAACGCATCTATGGTTACGAACCGCCAGAAATGATCGGACGCCGCTTCACCGATTTTTTAGTTCCCGATCAAGAAAGTAGACCAAGAGAAATATTTGCCAAACTTTTAGCAAGAACCAGAATTCAGCCACAAACGGCTAATTCTCCTTACGAAACAGTACACATTCGTAAAGACGGTAGTCCCGTCCACCTGCGCGTCAACAGCATCGTCAACCAAGCTGAAAACGGCGCTATTTTAGGCTTGTGCGGAACGGCGACAGATATTAGCGATCGCAAGCGATCGGAAGAAGCACTCCAAGAAGCTACAGACCAACTTCGCGCCGTTTTGGATGCCGTACCGGGACTGATTTCTTGGATCAGTTCAGATTTGCGGTATATTGGAGTCAACCAGCACTTAGCAACCTCATTCAACTTGTCTCCTGAAAGCTTTGTCGGTCAAGAAATAAACTTTCTCGAAAAAGGCTCGACTTTTGGAGAACTGAGCAGAAATTTTTTTGACAGTTCATCTCAGCAAACCTGGCAAGAAATAGACATTAAAATTAACGGTTTCGTCCGCAACTATTTGATAGTAGCTCATAAATATCATCATGGAACCGCAGCAGTTTTCGTAGGAATAGACATTACCGACCGCAAGCGTGCAGAAGCTCTAAAAAATCAATTAATCTGCTCGCTGCAAGAATCAGAACACAAATTTCGTAGCCTTTATGAAGCCACCAGCGACGCAGTAATGTTGCTTGACGAAAAGGAGTTTTTTGACTGCAACCCCGCCACCTTAAAAATATTTGGCTGTAGCAACAAAAAAGAATTTTACGGCAAGCATCCGAGGGAGTTTTCCCCGCCATTTCAGCCTAACGGACAAGACTCATCCAGTCTAGCTATACAGAGAATATCGACAGCAATGCAAACAGGTAGCTGTCGATTTGACTGGGTACACAAACGACTCGACGGTTCAGAATTTTCCGCAGAAGTTCTGTTAAACGCAATGGAAATTAACGGACAAAAATTTCTCCAAGCAGTAGTACGCGATATTACAGATCGCAAACGCGATGAGGATCAAATCAAAGCCTCTCTCGCCGAAAAAGAAGTTCTTCTCCAAGAAATTCACCACCGCGTCAAAAACAACCTCCAAGTTATTTCCAGTTTGCTCAAACTTCAGTCCCGCTACATCCAAGACAGCCACGTTAGTGAAATGTTAAAAGAAAGTCAAAACCGAGTCAGATCAATGGCCCTGGTTCACGAACAATTGTATCAATCCAAAGACTTGTCAAACATTGACTTTGCTGAATACATCCAAAATCTCGCCCACAATTTATTCCAAGCTTATGAAAATCATGCAGAAGGCGTCAACTTGCAAACAAATATTGCGCCGTGTTCTCTTAATATTGATACGGCAGTTCCTTGCGGGTTAATTATCAACGAGCTTGTGACAAATGCCCTCAAATATGCCTTTAAAGGACAAGTTAAAGGTAAAATCAACATAGATTTCACTTTAGATAATAACAGAGTTTGCGTGCTAACCGTGAGCGACAGCGGAATTGGTTTTCCTCAAGACTTAGATTATCGCAAAGCCCGAACGTTGGGTTTGCGACTGGTTGGGTCTTTAGTCAAGCAAATCCGGGGGGGAATAGACCTGTTAGAAACTGCTGGCACAACTTTTAGAATAACCTTTTGTCAACCTAAATTGCAGCCGGAGGAAAAAATTAGTGTCCAACAAAAAAATTCTGATAGTTGAAGACGAAAGCATCATTGCGGAAGACATTTCCGACTGTTTGATCTCTCTAGGATATAGAATAACTGGGATGGTCTATTCGGGAGAAGAAGCGATTGAATCGGCAGCAAACTTGCGCCCGGATTTAGTTTTAATGGATGTTAACCTGCAAGGAGAAATCGACGGCATTACAGCAGCAGAAGAAATTCGCTTGCGATTTCAAATTCCGGTAGTTTATCTGACAGCTTATGCCGATGAAACTACTTTGCGACGAGTCAATAGTACAAAACCGTTCGGCTATATTGTCAAGCCATTTGAAGAAAAAAACTTGCACACAACTATTCAACTGGCACTCTACCGACATCAGTATGACAGCTTAACAAATCTGCCGAATCGTTCGTTTTTGCGAGAAAAGTTAAGTCGAGTATTAGATAGTCAAAAAGAATTGTCAGTCGTCGTTCCAGTTGTCACGCTTAGCTTAGATAAAATCAACCGCATTAACAGTACCTGGGGACACGATATCGGCGACTCAGTGCTTTGCACCATCGCCCAGCGCCTAACTAACTGCATGGAAAACATTGAGATTGTTGCTCGTTTGGAAGCAGCACAATTCGCGCTAATTCTTAAACCAGTTGCAGAAAAACAGGATGTAGCTAAGATGGCTCAAAACATTTTAGATATTGTATCCCAAAGTATAATTGTCAAAGATTGCGAAGTCTATGTCACTGCTAGTATGGGAATATGCTTGTATCCCGGAGACGGCACCGACGGAGATGAAATGCTGAAAAATGCTTATATAGCAATGTATCAATCTCAGCAGAAAGGCGGTAATAGTTTTCATTTTTATACGGCAAAAAATGCTAAAGTTTTTATTAATACACTTCTTCAAGAAACTTCACTGCGCCATGCTTTAAAAAGCTCAGAGTTTGAAATCTACTATCAGCCGCAAATAGAAATTAAAACAGGTAAAATGATTGGTGCTGAAGCTTTGGTGCGCTGGAATCATCCAGAACGGGGGCGAGTTTCTCCGGGAGAATTTATTCCAATGGCTGAAGAAATGGGCTTGATTGCACCGTTGGGCGAATGGGTATTAGAGACTGTTTGCAGGCAAAATCAAGCATGGAAAAGAGCAGGTTTGCCACCCCTGCGAGTGGCAGTTAATGTGTCAGCCCGTCAATTCGAGCGCAAAAATTTCACGGAAAGAGTGAGGGATATATTAACAGAAACTAATCTCGATCCCAAGTGCTTGGAATTAGAACTGACGGAAAGTCTTGTTTTGCAAGACGAAATTGCAGCAGCTAAAGCTTTTACGGTGTGGAAAGAGCAGGGGATTAGGATTGCAATTGATGATTTTGGAATGGGATATTCTTCTTTGAGTTATCCCAAACGCTTTCCGTTTGATGCGATCAAAATTGACAAGAGTTTTATTCGGGATATTGCAGACGATCGCCAAAATGCAGCGATAACAATAGCGATTATTCAAATGGCACACTGCATGAATATGACGGTGGTGGCTGAGGGGGTAGAAAATAAGCAAGAACTTGATTTTTTGTGCGAGTACGAATGCGACGAAATTCAAGGCTATCTTTTCAGTCAGGCTTTGCCAAGGGCTGAGTTTGAAGCGCTGCTCAAAAGTGATAAGTGCTGGAATTTAGATCAATTCCGGTTGCAATCCTCATGATTGTTGACTGTTGACTGTTTACTGTTGACAACTGACAACTGATAACTGCCCACTGACAACTGCCCACTGCCCACTGACTAATTTAAAAGATACGATCGCCCAACCAACTTCCCAGCCACAGCCCGAAACCGGAAGTAACCACCAACAGGGTAAACGTGTAAAGCCCGCTGGTAATGTGGATCAACCTTTCTGCGGTTACCATGCGCGCCACAACTCCAGCAATAATCCCGATCGCAGCCCAAGCCCCATAAACACTCTTAGACCCGGCGATAGCTAAGGCTTGGACGATCGCCTCCAAACTCGCCCCAGCCAAAGCCCCCGCCCACGCCCCAATCCCCAGCCCGATCGCACCAGAGAGCCCGACGGGGCCGCGAGAATGCACACCTACTTCCGTCGCCAACCCGCACGTCAAGCCGACAATCGCCCAACACACGGCCGCCACCAGCGCCTTAACCCAATTCCCAGAACCCGTTCCAGCCATCAATCCCACCACTGTCACCACTCCCCCTACAGCCAACACAGCAGCCACGGCCCGATACTGGGCCTCGGAACTGGCGATCGCCCCCAAACCAGCCCCAACAGCGCCCCAAGCAGCCCCTGTGACCATTCCTCCCGCCTGAAAACCGGCGATCGACCCCCCCACCGCCCCAGCCAAAACTAACGCCGCCAGCCACACTCTAGGCATTGCTGAACCCTCCGCCAGCAACATCGCGGCCCACAGCCAATCTGCACCGCAGATTAAAACCCACATCCACAGCGGGGCGGCTGATACAGTCAAAATCCAACCGGTCAAGGCGTAACTCGCCACGGCGATTGCCAGCGGCCACCAAGGGAAGCTTGAATAGTGTTGAGAGGGCCGCACTTCCCTCGGCGCGCTTCGTGGTTTTGAGTATTGAGTTGAAAATTCTTTTTTCTTTTTCGAGATAAGCTTTGGATAGTGTTGAGATCGCAGTGCTTGCCTCGCCACGCTTCGCCCAGGTTGCTTTCTGCCCCGCCACGCTTGACGATTGTGAGTGGTAAATCGTTTTTTGCTTGAAGAGTTTTTTTGAGTGAGAAATTTTTTGGAGGTGGCTTTTGGGCGGGTTTGACTGCGCTGGGAACCAGGCCTAGCGGCAGATTTTCGAGAAGGCCTTCTCAGCGGCTTTTCCGGCGCGGGGGGCGGTGGCTGCTGAAACTGTTGTTCGATCGACCTCGATTCAGGCTGACTCAGAAACGACAGCAACTGCTGGTAAGCTTGATTAATTTCTGTTAATCGTTGTTGAGCTTTTTGTTGCAGGCGGTCGTTGTTGGCAAACCGATCGGGATGCCACACAAACGCTAAATCCCTGTAAGCGCGCTTAATTTCTTCTAAGGAAGTTCCCGGCTCAATTTCGAGGATTTCGTAGCATCGATTAATGTCAGCCATAGGCTTCGGGCAGGTGTTTGTAAATTCGCGTGAAGCGAAGCTATCCCGTAGGGAATCGTACTTAACATCTTCTACTATTCTCAGCCAAGCTGCACAGTAAGCCGAGATCCGATCAAGTGTCAAGCGTCCTCAAGTCTGCGGGCCATCCTTCCGGTCGATCAATGCAGGCGGACAACTGAGTACAATGAGAAAATCCTTTCGTGCGATCGGTAACTGTGTCTGTGTCGGCAAATCAAGCTCCCATCTTCATCTTAGTTGACGGTCACTCCCTGGCCTTTCGATCCTACTTCGCCTTTGCCAAAAGTCGAGACGGAGGCTTGCGAACTACAACAGGCATTCCCACCAGCGTCTGTTTTGGCTTTCTCAAGTCGCTGCTGGAAGTAATGGCGGCCCATGACCCCCAGTACATGGCGATCGCCTTTGACCTCGCCACACCCACATTTCGCCACGAAGCAGACGACACCTACAAAGCCGGTCGTGCCGAAACACCCGAAGATTTTAAGCCGGATATCAAAAACCTGCAAGAACTCCTCACCTATTTGAATTTACCTGCAATAACTGCTCCCGGCTACGAGGCGGACGATGTTTTGGGAACTTTGGCAAACAAAGCCAGCGCGGCCGGTTATCAGGTCAAAATCCTCACGGGCGATCGAGATTTGTTTCAATTAGTAGAAACCGACAAACAAATCAGCGTATTATATTTGAGTACCGATGAACTCAGGCGATCGGGCAAAGGCAAATCCCAAGAATACGGCCCGGAAGCAGTCAAAGAAAAACTCGGCATTTTGCCAGAACAAGTAATAGATTACAAAGCTTTGTGCGGCGACAAATCCGACAACATCCCCGGAGTCAAAGGCATCGGCGACAAAACCGCCCTGCAATTGCTGGAAGCTTACAATTCCCTTGAGGGAATTTATGCTGCTATAGATGAGATTAAAGGAGCAACTAAGAAAAAGCTAGAAGAAGGCAAAGAAGCTGCTTATCATTCTCAACGCATGGCGACAATTGTCCAAGACGTGCCCTTGGAAGTAGACTTAGAAAATTGCCAGCTCAAAGGTTTTGATGAATCCGCCTTGATTCCGATGCTGGAAAAATTGGAATTTAAGACATTTTTAGGGAAAGTAAAACAAATTCAAAAACGGTTCGGCGGTGTAGAACAAACCGTAGACAAGGGCGTAGAAGAAACCAGAGAAAAGAGTGTAGGAGACACAGTAGAAAAGGGCGAACCCGATGCCCAACCCCTACTCCCCACAATAGAGAAGTCACCTGCAACTTCTGAAAGTTCAGAAGACGACGACTTGTGGTTTTTTAGTCCTGCTGAAACGAAAGCCGCCCAGCAAGCAAACAAATTACCCATTAAACCCCGAATAATTCAAACAACCGAACAGTTAAACGAATTAGTCGAACTGCTGCAAACCTTCACCGACAAAGCCTCACCCGTGGCGTGGGATACCGAAACCACAGCCATCGAAGCGCGAGACGCCGAATTAGTCGGAATTGGCTGCTGTTGGGGCATCGGTGAAGAGGATCTCGCTTACATTCCCACGGGACACAAAACGGGCAAAAACTTGGACAAAGCCACAGTTTTAAATGCTTTGCGTCCGATTTTGGAAAGCGAGAATTATCCGAAAGCGCTGCAAAATGCTAAGTTCGATCGATCGATCCTGCGCTGTCAGGGAATCAAACTAGCAGGAGTCGTCTTCGACACCATGCTAGCCAGTTACGTACTCAATCCCGAAACCAGCCACAGTCTCAGCGAATTGTCAAGGCACTACTTAAAAATTGTTGCCAAAACTTACAGCGAATTAGTACCCAAAAACAAAACAATTGCTGACATCAGTATTCCGGCGGTAGCCGACTACTGTGGCATGGATGTTCACACCACATTTCAGTTAGTAGGTAAACTGAGACGAGAATTGGATGAAGCTGATAAACATAACTTTGCCGATAAGTCTTTGCACAAGTTGCTGCTGGAAGTAGAACAGCCCCTAGAACCAGTTTTAGCAGAAATGGAATACTGCGGAATTCGCATTGATTCAGCTTACCTGCAAGAACTATCGCAACAGCTAGAAAAGAGCTTAAAAGAAATAGAAGAAAAAACTTATCAAGCAGCGGGGAGAAAGTTTAATTTAGGTTCCCCAAAACAACTGAGCGAAATCTTGTTAGAAAAAATCCCGGATCAGTTTCAGAAAAAGTCTCGCAAAACTAAGACAGGATACTCTACAGACGCCGCTGTATTGGATAAATTGCAAGGGGATCACCCGATTGTAGACGATTTATTAGAGCACCGAACATTATCCAAGTTGAAATCAACTTATGTCGATGCTTTGCCGCAGTTAGTGCGTGCGGATACCGGGCGAGTGCATACAGATTTCAACCAAACTGCAACGGGGACGGGAAGGCTTTCTTCTTCCAATCCAAATTTACAAAATATTCCCATCCGCACCGAGTTTTCGCGGCAAATTCGCAAGGCTTTTTTACCAGAAGCAGGTTGGCTGATGGTGTCGGCTGACTATTCTCAAATAGAACTGCGAATTTTGGCTCACTTGAGTCAAGAACCTGTGTTAATTGAAGCTTATCAAAATAACCGAGATGTGCATACCGTAACAGCTCAACTTTTGTTTGAAAAAGAGGAAGTAACGCCGGACGAAAGACGGTTTGGCAAAACGATTAATTTTGGGGTAATTTATGGTATGGGGGCGATTAAGTTTGGTCGTTCGATGGGCAAAACTTCAGCAGACGGCAAAGAGTTTATTGCAAAATTTAACGATCGCTACCGGAAAATTTTTGAATTTTTGGATAAAGTAAAAAAAGAGGCGATCGCCCTCGGATACGTTACCACAATACTCGGCCGCCGCCGCTATTTAAAATTCGAGAGCGAAAGCCTCCTCGACTTAAAAGGCCGCAATCCCCAAGACATTCATTCCGATAGACTTAAATCTGTCAGCAGAGATGACGCCCAATCTTTGCGGGCCGCAGCCAACGCTCCCATTCAAGGTTCCAGTGCTGATATCATTAAACTTGCCATGATTGAAGTACACAAAATTTTGCAAAACTATCAGGCGCGGCTGCTGCTGCAAGTTCACGACGAATTAATATTTGAAGTACCTCCCGATGAATGGGAAGAATTGCAGCCGAAAATTAGAATGGCGATGGAAAATGCTCTGCCACTTAGCGTACCCTTAACAGTTGACATCCACGCTGGGCAAAATTGGATGGAAACTAAATAAAACAGAGAACTATGAACCCAACTAAAATCGCCCTTTTCCCAAAAATAAAAACCTTAAGTGCAGTTGCTCTGCTATTGCTACTATTCGGGTGTCCACAAAAGTTAGCGCCCAACAACTATGCTGTCAAGCGAGTCAGCGACGGCGACACCCTTGTAGCTAGCGATAGCGCCGGGAAAGATATAAAAGTGCGTTTTGCCTGTGTAGATGCACCGGAAGTCGCGCACACAAATGCTGAGAAAAATAGCAAAGCATCAGCACAAAAAAATCAATTTAAGTGGGGAAATCTAGCGCACCAAAGAATACAGCAGCTAGTCAAACAAGGGGGCGGTCGCGTTGTTTTGACCGTCACAGATACTGACCGTTACGGTCGAAAAGTTAGCGAAGTCCGCTTGCCAAACGGCACATTTGCCCAAGAAGTTTTGACCCGCGAAGGATTAGCAATGGTTTACCGTCCTTACTTGAAAAATTGTCCGAGTGCAAGTATTCTGGAACAAGCAGAAGCCGAAGCTAAGAAAAATCGCCGCGGCGTTTGGGGAGATTCTAAGTTTGTTCCCGCGTGGAACTTTCGGAAGAGTGATAAATGATGGGAAGAAGGAAGTTAGGCAAGGGATTGTAGAACGGATTTAATGGATTTAACGGATGGATTTTGAGGAGGGACATGGCATTGCCTTGTCCTGACGGGGAGCTACGACTTTTAAGAATTGGTATAAGATTGATGATTGTCGCAAGATTTTTTTAAATTGGTATTATATTGTTGGCCTGGAATCTGGGAACCTGTATCCGACATTTACAGTCTTGGACTCATTCAGGTCTTGTTAAACCCGGTCTCTACTATAAATCTTAGGTTGAGCTGCGAGGCATCCGCCCAGAAACCGGGTTTCTAGAGCCCGATGCCGATCGCCCTAATTTAGTACAATACAATCAGGACGAGGTTCTGCTCCTACGGTCTGCAATCTGTGGAGTTTCGGCGATAGCTGACGCCAGATTCATCTAAAACCAGACATGAGTTCGATCGCACTTTTCTCCGACCTGTTTTTGAGGAAAAGTCAACAAATGTGATAGGCTCCAGATAAACCAATAGACTGCTGACAAAAGCGGTCTATTGCAATCACCCAAAATTAACTTTAAGGGACATCAATGAATTTCAAACATCTGGTTATTTCCGGCCTTGCCCTGCTCCTCGGTACTGCAATTGTAGGAAATGCGATTGCTCAAGAACTAACCGACAACCAAAAAACGGTTATTTGTCGCTTGAAAACAGAAGTTGACCAGCAGAAAGGCAACGGTCAAAAATTAGTATTTGTGCCGTTGCTGGGCCAAGTTCGCAAGCAAGTTTCATCTCCTTTTAGAGCCACGCTGCATCCTAATGTGGAGTATGTTTTTGTTGCCACTTGCGACGGAAATTGTCAGGATTTAAATTTATCTCTCAAGGATGAAAGCGGTCAGGAAATCGCTGTGAGTCAAAAAACAGGCGAACTGGCGTCAATCTCTTTTACTCCCCCATCCCAAGGTCAATATCAAATCACTGCTAAACCGGGCGAATGCACGACGGCAGAGGGTTGCAGTTACGGCCTGGGAATCTTCGTTCCTGCCTCTGCAAACGTACCTAATGCTTCAAGAATTCCTGCGGAGATAGCACAATTTCGACTTTGCCAGTAGAGGAGAACTTACAAGTTGTGAGTTGTGAGTAGAGTTAAGTTGTGAATAACAAATCTAACTCATGACTTGCAACTTATAACTCGTAAATTTTAATTAGTTATTCACAACTTCACCCAACTGTCAAGCAGAGAAAGCAGTGGAACCTTGCACAGACCCGAAAGTGCCGAAATTGGGTTGGGGATGAAAAACTCTATTTACCCTTACGCAGGCATCAATTAGAATATAGATAATGCCTCTCAGGGTAACGAGTATATTGCCCATGTCTTCAACCTTAGCCTCGAAAAATCAACCCCATCACCCTCCTCAAACAGATTGGAGAAATCTGTTCAGTCGCTTGGGTATCAGGCAGAAAATCGGCTGCGGATACGCCTTGGTCATTGGTATTGCCGTTTTGGGTGCTGTGGCGGGACGGGGAGTAGAATTTTATTACAAACAGCAGGTTCGGGAAAAACTGGCGATCGACCGAGATAAAGGGGAAATCCTGACCAACCTCAATAGTACGGTACAGGAAGTCAGAATTCACCAGCAAAAGCTGGCGAGTCTGACGGCAAAACCGCAAATTTTCGATCGCGAACGCTCGGAATTCCTGACTCGCGTTGCTCAGATGAGCGGCATCCTCGAACAACTGCAAACCTTTCCACCGACGAAGAATCCCGAGGTGGCCAAAGACTACGAACTGCTTCAACAGTTCGTTCAAGCCAACGGCAAAACAGTAGAATCATACTTTCAAGAAGTACAAAAATTGTTGGCGACTGCGAAATTATCTGGTTTAAATCCGCAGCAGCAGCAGGCTTTCCAGCGGAACTTGAACAATTTTGTCGCTGGCAAAACCGCTTTGAAACTCGAACAGTTTTCGCAGGATTCAGCCAAACTGGCCGGCAGCTTTGGCGAGAAAGCAGACGAGGCATTGAGTACCTACGACAAAGCAGAAAAACTCGGAACTCTAATTCTCATTTGCTCTCTCTTAATATCAGCCGCGAGCGCAGCAATTCTAGCAGCATACACCAGCGGGGCGATCGCCCGCTCCTTAGAAGCCACCACCCTCATCGCTCAGCGAGTCACAGAAGAATCGAACTTTGATTTGCAAGTACCTGTCACTACTTCCGACGAAGTGGGAATGCTAGCAATTTCCCTCAACGAACTAATCCAAAGAGTAGCGGAATACACAGAAGAATTGCACGAAGCAAAAGTAGCCGCCGAAGCTGCCAACCGCTCGAAAAGTGCATTTCTGGCCAACATGAGCCACGAACTACGCACCCCCCTCAACGCCATCATTAACTACAGCGAAATGCTGCAAGAAGATGCTCAAGATTCCGGTTCAGAAGACTTTCTCCCGGACTTAGAAAAAATTCAAACCGCAGGCAAACACCTGCTGGATATGATTAGCGACATCCTCGATATTTCCAAAATAGAAGCCGGTCACGTCACGCTTTATTTGGAAAACTTCGACGTGGCAACCATGATTGAAGAAGTGATGACTACAGCTCAACCGCTAGTAGAAAAAAAAGGCAATGCTTTAGCACTGAAAACAAAAGGTGAACTCGGCACAATGTACGCCGACCAACCGAAAGTGCGACAAATTCTCCTAAATTTGCTCAGCAATGCTGCCAAATTTACCGAAAAAGGCGTCATTACTATCGGCGTGGAAAGAATTAAAATTGAAAAATCTAGATCGGCGAAACAAAATAAAAATAATGATTTTCAGTCGGGTTCAAACTACACTTCTCAAGTTTTAATGTTTCGAGTCAGCGACACCGGCATCGGCATGACGGACGAGCAATTAGAGCAGATATTTAAACCTTTTACTCAAGCTGATGCTTCGACTACCCGCAAATACGGAGGGACGGGTTTGGGATTGACAATTAGCCAGCGTTTATGTCAAATTCTCGGCGGCGAAATTAGCGTCGAAAGCGAGGACGGTAAGGGTTCAACTTTTATTGTCAGTCTCCCGGAACGGGTTGTGATGCAGGCCTGAAGTCAGGCAAGATATGGATTTTGGCACGGATACACGGATTAATTATTGATCATTCGTCAATAGTCAGGAGACAGATATTCAAGGAAAAAGAAAGAGGGAGGAAGGAAGAGGGAAATTTTAAAATGTATTGATATAGCAACCGCCAAGGCTGTTAGGGCATAAAGTGTAAATAGCCCCAATTGCCGTGCGATCGCAAAACCCATCTCCAAAGTTGTACTCTTAAATATCAATACTTCGGACAGTTTTTGATTACCAGCCGTAGAATAAGGGTTTCAAGGCTCCAAGGCGATCGAGCTACCAACGGAAAATTGAGGGTTTCAGACTACGAAATAAAAACAGTTCGGACTATTGAAATATCAGGGCTTATGAATATTACTCGCGTCTCAGTTGACTCAGCAGGCAATCAGGCCAATCAAGGCCCATCGGTATTCTCCGATCCTTCCATTTCGTCCGACGGGCGGTTTGTGGCGTTTGGATCTCCAGCATCCAACCTCGTGCCGGGGGACACTAACGCTAGTAGTGATGTCTTTGTGCACGACACGCTAGCCAATACCACGACCAGTGTCTCAGTTGACTCAGCAGGCAATCAGGCGAACAATTACTCCTTCAGCCCCTCCGTCTCAGCCGACGGGCGGTTTGTGGCGTTTGAGTCTGGTGCCACAAACCTCGTACCGGGGGACACTAACAATACAAACGACATCTTCGTGCGGGACTTGTTGACGAATACTACCACCCACGTCTCAGTTGACTCAGCAGGTAATCAGGGGAACAGCCGTTCCGCCAATCCCTCCATCTCAGCCGACGGGCGGTTTGTGGCATTTTTCTCTTATGCCACAAACCTCGTGCCGGGGGACACTAACAATAGCGGCCACATCTTCATGCGAGACTTGTTGATGAATACTACCACCCGCGTCTCTATTGACTCAGCAGGCAATCAGGCGAACAAGTATTCCGGCGATCCCTCCATCTCAGCCAACGGGCGGTTTGTGGCATTTTGGTCTGAGGCGACA
The DNA here is from genome assembly GCF_036702115.1 of Microcoleus sp. LAD1_D5. NCBI lineage: Bacteria > Bacillati > Cyanobacteriota > Cyanophyceae > Oscillatoriales > Microcoleaceae > Microcoleus > Microcoleus sp. LAD1_D5. The sequence continues at coordinate 29,148 of NZ_JAUBSA010000007.1, forward strand.
AACCTCGTACCGGGGGACACTAACAATAGTGGCGACATCTTCGTGCGGGATTTGTTGATGAATACCACTACCCGCGTCTCTGTTGACTCAGCAGGCAATCAAGCGAAGAAGGAGTTCTACGACCCCTCCCTTTCAACCGGCGGATCCTTTAGCCCCTCCATCTCAGCCGACGGGCGATTTGTGGCATTTTGGTCTGGTGCCACAAACCTCGTGCCGGGGGACACTAACAATAACGCCGACATCTTCGTGCGCGACACGCTAGCCAATACCACCACCCGTGTCTCAGTTGACTCAGCCGGCAATCAGGCGAACGATTACTCCTTTGACCTCTCCATCTCAGCCGACGGGCGGTTTGTGGCGTTTGGTTCTAGTGCCTCGAACCTCGTGCCGGGGGATACTAACAATAACGCCGACATCTTCGTGCGGGACTTGTTGACGAATACCACCACCCGCGTCTCTGTTGACTCAGCAGGCAATCAGGGGAACAACGGGTCCTTCGAGTCCTCCATCTCTGCAGATGGGCAGAGAGTAGCGTTTTCATCTGAGGCCAGTAACCTCGTACCGGGGGATACTAACTTTACTTTCAATAGTCGCCTCGATGTCTTTGTTTCTGACACCGGTAGCACTCCAGGCAATAACCCTCCTGATAACAGCATCAACGGCAGTCCCGACAACGACATCCTGACTGGCACCAGCGGCAACGACATCATCAACGGTGTGGAAGGGAATGACGTACTTATGGGTTTGCGAGGCAACGATATTCTAGTCGGGGGCGACGGCAGCGATATCCTGAATGGTGGCAAAGGTTTTGACACCCTCAACGGCGGTGGGGGCAACGATATTCTAGTCGGCGGTGGGGGCAACGATGTTTTTGTTTTAGGTATCGGATTGGGAGTTGATACAATCGTTAATTTCGCCAAGTCTCAAGATACCGTGCAATTAATCAATGGTTTGAGCTTCCGACAGCTATCAATTGCGCCGGGAACTGACGGCACATTAATTACAATAGCCAGCAGCGGTGAAGTTTTAGCTTCTTTGATAGGTGTTGCTCCCAATCTCATTGGTTCTGAAGATTTCATCTCGGTCTAGAGATAGTAAAATAGCACTCCTTGCAGGAGTCGTAAATTTTTACCCCACCCCAGCCCTCCCCTTACCAAGGGGAGGGAGTAAGAAATTCACAAATGATTTAGGATTGCTATATAGGGGTTCTACGTAAGTTTTGATAATTCCCAGGTTTTAACCTGGGAATATAGCAAGCCTAAAGAACGAAGCTTTGTACAAAAGTAGTTTTCAAGACTCCTTCAAAAGTCCGTTCTGTCTTGTCCACCAGCACAACGACATTGCGGCCGTTCGGAGACAAACGAACTTCTCGGATTGAATAAGAGAACACCCAATCTTGAAAATTGTTCAGCGTTCCGAGGATACGCTGCCGACCGTTATGATTAATTACAAGACGCATTGCCGCGCTTTCTCTGCCAGCCGAAGCATTTTTTTGCCGCTGTTCCAGGCGAATTTGTAAAGGCTTTGCTGTATTGACTTTGACGGCGATTGTCTCGCTTCCATTGGCTCCGGGAGTACGAGAAATAATGTTCAGTTTAGTTCCAGCTTTGGGAGGAGTTAACTTCAAAGTTTGCCTGCTATTCCAACTTTTTTTAAGCAAGTCATCTTCTGCCATTTTAGTGCTTTTATTGGAGTCGGGTTCGCCATATTTAGTTTCGATACACCCATTTTTGATGCAGGAATTTGCAGCAACTTGGACAATTTGCAATTCTGCTTTGGGAATTCCCGCTCCTGTATCTCTGGAACTTTCTAGATACAAGTAGTAATTGCTGTCGGCGGAAAAACCAGACATCCGGTGTGCGGCACGCCAGGTATTTGCCAAAGCTTCAGGGGCAAGTGCGATCGCGGCACTTGCTATAATACCTAACGAAATTAAAGGTAAAATTTTCATAGCTATATTTTGCAGGTGTGAGAGTTATAGCGGCTGTTATTGATGAGTAAAACCATAACGCTTTGGGTTTAGCTATAGGACTGTGACGCTTCTCAAGTCCTCTCTCCTATTTACAGAGTGTTTCTCCATTTTCCGCAGCAGGAAACTGTTTAAGAATGTGCCGTTTTTTCCAGTGGCACTAGAAAGCATTTTTAATGTGAGAGTTGCTCCTATCCAAGAGTCCAACTTTTAGGGGCGAGAGTTTGCTTTTCCTTGCGAGAGACTGCTACACAGGACGGAAATACCTATCTACAGATAGGGGAACACCGATCCGCCCCCCCTCCGCAACTCCCTACAATGACAATTGTACGAGCAATAAAGCAATTGCCTCTACAGCAGCCATCATTTTCAATTCAGGGAATTAAAATTTATGCAACCGAATAATCCAAACCAATTTACAGAAAAAGCCTGGGAAGCCCTCGCGCGCACCCCAGAAGTTGTCAAAGCAGCCCAGCAGCAGCAGCTAGAAAGCGAACATTTGATGAAAGCTTTACTGGAACAAGAATCGGGACTTGCTAGCAGCTTATTTAACAAAGCGGGAGTTTCTGTAGCAAAATTGCGCGATCGCACTGACGAGTTTATCAGCCGCCAGCCCCGAATCACTGGAAGCGGCGGCAACGTTTATCTCGGTCGTTCTCTCGACACTTTGCTCGATCGCGCCGACACTTATCGCAAAGACTACGGCGATGAATTTATTTCCGTCGAGCATTTGATACTAGGGTACGTTAAGGACGATCGCTTTGGCAAAAACCTACTACAAGAATTTAAACTAGATGAAGTCAAGCTCAAAGATATCATTACCCAAGTCCGGGGGAAGAACAAAGTGACCGATCAAAATCCAGAAGGCAAATACGAAGCGCTGGAAAAATACGGCCGAGATTTGACAGAAGCGGCGCGTCAAGGCAAACTCGATCCGGTAATCGGAAGGGATGACGAGATTCGCCGCACGATTCAAATTTTAAGCCGTCGCACCAAAAACAACCCCGTACTAATTGGGGAACCGGGAGTTGGCAAAACTGCGATCGCCGAAGGACTCGCACAGCGAATTATCACCGGAGATGTGCCGCAATCTCTCAAAGACAGACAATTAATTAGCTTAGATATGGGCGCATTAATTGCCGGGGCAAAATTCCGGGGAGAATTTGAAGAACGCTTGAAAGCGGTGCTCAAAGAAGTGATGGACAGCAACGGCAAAGTCATCTTATTTATCGATGAAATTCACACCGTTGTCGGGGCCGGCGCAACTCAAGGATCGATGGATGCCGGCAACTTGCTCAAACCCATGTTAGCGAGGGGAGAATTGCGCTGTATCGGCGCTACCACTCTTGACGAATACCGCAAGTATCTAGAAAAAGATGCTGCTTTAGAACGCCGTTTTCAACAAGTTTATGTTGACCAACCGACAGTTGAAGATACGGTCTCTATTTTGCGGGGTTTGAAAGAACGCTACGAAGTTCACCACGGCGTTAAAATTTCTGACAGCGCCCTAGTGGCGGCGGCTACTTTGTCTACTCGATATATTAGCGATCGCTTCCTTCCAGACAAAGCCATTGACTTAGTGGACGAAGCAGCAGCTAAACTCAAAATGGAGATTACCTCCAAGCCGGAAGAACTCGACGAAATCGACCGCAGGATTTTGCAGCTAGAAATGGAAAGATTGTCGCTGCAAAAAGAAAGTAACACAGCTTCGATCGAACGCTTGGAAAGACTGGAAAAAGACTTAGCCAACCTCAAGGAACAGCAAAACGGTTTGAATGCCCAGTGGCAATCGGAAAAAGGTGTCATCGGCAGCATTCAAAAGATTAAAGAACACATTGATAAGGTAAATATTGAAATTCAACAAGCTGAATTAAAATATGACCTGAACCGCGCTGCTGAGTTGAAATATAGCAAGTTAACTGAATTGCAAAAACAACTGCAAGAAGCAGAAGCTCAACTTTCAGCAACTCAAACCACAGGTAAAACTTTGCTGCGGGAAGAAGTTACAGAAGGTGACATTGCGGAGATTATTTCCAAGTGGACGGGAATTCCGATCAGCAAGTTGGTTGAATCGGAAATGCAGAAACTTCTGCACTTGGAAGATGAACTGCACAAGCGGGTAATTGGACAGGATGAAGCGGTGACGGCGGTTGCAGATGCAATTCAGCGATCGCGCGCAGGTTTAGCCGATCCCAATCGTCCGGTTGCGAGTTTTATCTTCCTCGGCCCCACGGGTGTAGGGAAAACTGAGTTGGCGAAAGCATTAGCGTCTTATCTGTTCGACACGGAAGAAGCGATCGTGCGAATTGATATGTCGGAATACATGGAAAAACACGCGGTTTCGCGGTTAATTGGTGCGCCTCCGGGATACGTTGGTTACGATGAAGGTGGACAATTAACTGAGGCTGTGCGGCGTCGTCCTTACTCAGTGATTCTATTTGATGAAATCGAGAAAGCGCACCCGGATGTATTCAACATCATGCTGCAAATTCTGGATGACGGCCGCGTTACCGATGCTCAAGGTCACACAGTAGACTTTAAGAATTCTGTGATTATTATGACGTCGAATGTCGGCTCTCAATACATATTAGATGTGGCGGGAGATAACGAACAAATGCGGAGTCGGGTGATGGAAGCGATGCGGGGAACTTTCCGGCCGGAATTCTTGAACCGGATTGATGAGATGATTATCTTCCACGGTTTGAGTAAGGCGGAACTGCGGCAGATTGTGCTGTTGCAAGTGAAGCGGTTGGAAAAACGGTTAGCCGATCGCAAAATGTCTCTGAAATTGTCGGAATCTGCGATCGATTTCTTAGCAGAAATTGGTTACGATCCGGTTTACGGTGCGCGGCCATTGAAGCGGGGAATTCAACGCGAGTTGGAAACGCAAATGGCGAAGGGTATTTTGCGGGGAGATTTTGCTGACGGCGATACCATTTTTGTGGATATCGAGAATGAAAGGTTGGCGTTTAAGCGGCTGCCGGCACAGTTGGTGACTGCGAAATAATTTGAGTAAGGTGGGCTGCGGCCCACCTTATTTTTTTGAGGCGATGGTTCTTTTTTTGACCGCAGATGTAGGCCGATGGACGCGGATGGACGCGGATGGGATTGCGGGCGATCGTTCTTAAGGGCGATCGCTTTCTGATTTATCTTTTTTCTGTTCTTGGCGTTCTCGAACAGATTTCGTCAGCAGGTACGTTGCCAAACTGCTAACGGATCTGCTGTCTTCTTCTGCCCATTCTTCGAGAGCTTTTTGAATCTCTTCTGGCAAGTATGCGGTAACTCGTCCCCGTGAAGCCATTCGTTGTACTGCAAAACATTTCAACAAACTCCATCTTACGCCGTGGTCATCGCTTAAGGGCGATCGGTTTCTGATTTATCTTTTTTCTGCTCTTGGCGTTCTCTGACTGCTTTAGCGGCCACATGGGAAAGCAGGTTTGCGAGCGTTCTATCTTCCTCTTCGGCCCATTCGGACAAGGCTTGATGAACGTCTTCTGGAAGTGTAACTGTGACTCGCATACGTGAAGGCATTGGACGGCATGGTTTTACTTCAATTGTCTTCAATCTTACACTCCAACACCCTTTGAGATCTTTTTGTGTCATTTGATGCCATTAACATCAAATTATGCTATTAGTGTATATAAGGCTCAGGCCTTAAAACGTCAGAAGCCAGCCCCTCACTGTCCAAGGTTCCGGGCTGGCTCTGGCTCCAAAAATATCAATGGAGACGAGTTCTATGTTGACATACAAAGACCGCTTGTGTTGTTGGGCGATCGCCCGTCTGTTACCGACTCAGCAATGGATTATTGTTGCCCGCTTCCGCAGTCGTTCTGATGCAGACGGGCATTTTCAGTTTTTGGGACAAACTATACCTCACGTCAAGTTTGAGGTTGTGTTCGATCGCAGTGTGGACAGTCACCGTTTATCGGCGTTGGGCAGCCCTTCCAATTACGTCAGCAGCGCGTTATAAATGGTAATTTTCCGGGCGATTTCAGTTAACTAAACATTGGCGATCGCACTTTTTGTTAGTAAGTGCGATCGTCCTTGATTTCTTGAGTCCGCTAGGAGTGGACTTTATTTGTGTAGACGCGATTTCCGAGTTATCTTTCTTAACTAACTTATTGCCGCACCATCACAGACTTAATTACAGCATTCGGGTGATACTTATTAGTCTGATAAAATCCTCCTTGACCAGCGCCATAAACCCCCGCAAACTGCTTTCCATCAGCCTTGGGAACAAACATAATGTTTCTAGTGGGTTGCTTGGCAAATACAACCCCTTCTCTCGATTCATTATCGACGTTATAAGATAAAGTAGCCTTACCGTAAATTGCCTCGGCTTGTTTCAGAGTCATTCCCGGCCCGACGCCCTGAACTGTTTTATAATTAGAATTCTCAGTCATCAAAAGTTCAATGACATCGGTATCTTTTAGCTTTGTACCCGCAGCGTAGATAATCCGATATTGCACTTTTCCCGACTGGCTGACAGCCACAGCATCAAAGTCTACCATAAAAGGAGACTGAACTTTAAACTGCGCCGTAGAACCCAGAGCCTTTTTCAATCCTCCGAAAGTCATCCCCACCTTCGCCGCTCCAATTGTGCGATCGGAAATTGTTAAACTTGCAGCAGGCGTTTTTTGAGCAGCATTTGCCGCTTCTCCCAGGACATTTGTAGCCCCAGGCGCAACAGTGGAACCGGGAGTCGAAATTAAAGCGAGGTAACTGCCGATCGCCAATAAAACAGCTATCATTGATCCAGACAAAACTTTAACATTCAACATGACTAATTCTCCTAGATTTCAAATGCGACTATCTACCCGCATCTTTTGGGCTATCCTGGGCATCACCCTCCTAGTTTGGATTCTCAGAGGTGTTGGTCTCTTGACATTCATTCCCGGTGGTGTCATTTGGATACTGATTTTGCTTTCTTTTGTTGCGGGCATCCTCAGCACTTTACTCCGTAGGTAAGCCAGCATCCGGCAAATAACAAATAACCAATAAAAATTAACAAATTATTTTAATTGTGATTGTTTCATTGCCTTGCCCACCGTCACATTTAACTGAGCGCCTATCAGCATCACCAAAGCAGAAAGATTGAGCCACAGCAGCAACACAATAAAAGTTCCGATCGTCCCGTAAGTCCAAGTGTAATTGCTTAAATGCAAAACATAAAACCGAAATAAAGCTGAAAATAGTGCCCACAAAATAGCAGCAAAAACAGCTCCCGAAAAAATAGGAATATCTGGTTGACGGCGGCTAGGCCCGTAGCGGTAAACAAAGGCAAAAGCCAGTGATACAATTCCCAAAGAAATCGGCCACCGCCACAGACGCCAAATAGCTAACAGTTGCGACTCCAAAGGGCAATTGCTGGCGAGGAGCAAGCAATTTTGGACATCTTTTAAATCGCAAGTGGCGACGGACTCCAGCAGGCAACTCTGGCGGGCAATAGCTTGTACAATTAAGTCGCTGACAAATACTACTCCCGATGCCAGAATCAATAGTATAATTGTGCCGATACTCAGCGCCAGAGAAATAAGTTTGGCTTTCCAAAATGGTCGAGTTCGATCGATCGGGATTTCATGGATGCGATCGAGTGCAGCCATCGCCGCGCTCATTACTCCAGAAAATACCCAAATCGCCACAAGAAAGCTCACGGAAAACAGCCCTCTATTGCGAGTTAACAGAATTTCTTTGATTAAGCCGCGAATCAAATTCCGAACGTTATCGGGTATTACCTCCCCCAAAAGGCCGGCGAGTTGATAAAGTGTTGACTGCAAAGGTTCAAAGAGAGCGATCGCAGATAAGATAGCCAACAACCCCGGAAACAGCGCCAGCATAGAATTGTAGGCCATTTGCGCAGACAGCCCCGGCAAGCGCTGCTGTCCCGCCTTAGCGCCGACTTCTTTGAGCGTGCCCCAAGTCAAACACCGACAAAACAGCCAAAAACCACCAAATTTCCTTTTGAGAGCTCGAAGCAGCCTTAAAAGCGCCTTAAACAAAGCTAAAATCAGGTAGCGCAACCAGTAAAAAATGTTCATAGCGCACAGGAAACGGGGCGAAAGATGAGGTAATACAAGTCGTTAATTAATTAAGCCATTATCAACTCGCAATTGCCAATTCCCAATTGCCAATTCCCAATTCCCCAATCTAAAATCTAAAATCTAAAATCTAAAATCAATATTATGGCTCAGGATGTCAGACAGTGGTTAGATGAAATCAAGCGGCTGCAACAGCAGTTAACAGAAGTTTCGCGCGATCGCGATGAGGCCGGTGAAAGTGCCGCTCAGTGGCGCCAACTCTACAATACTGAAGCAGAGCAGCGGCGGAATGATGCTAAATTAACTGAGCAAAGCATCGCTTCTCTGGAAGCACAAATAGAGCAATTACAAAGTTTCTCTCCCATTGCGCCCGAAGGCGATGATGCTGGGGTTGCTCGCCAGCAGGAAGTCGCAAAACTGCACACAGTTAGCGAACTTAAAGCTAAGTTAACAGAAGTTCTCGAAGAGCGCGATCGGGCGATCGAACAAGTTAAACAACTCACTCAAGCCCTCAAACAAGAAGAAGCCCGTCACGCCGAGACTAGCAAAAATTTAACTAGCGCCCTCGGAGATGCCGTTGACTTGCTCACGAAATCACAAAATCCTGCCCCTGTAAAAACAGAGACAGCATACTCCTTAGAGATAGTACCTGTTACCACCCAAAATCCGGGAGAAACTGCGATCGAAATCCGCCACAATCCCGCTCAACTTCCGCCTTCTAAAAACCAGTTACTTCAGCTACCACCTTTTAATCAGTAGTCAATCGATTTTAGATTTTAGATTAAAGAATTGAAGCATTGACCCCACGGATAAATTCGGGGGGCAAGTTTCATCGGATACAGGTTTTTTATTTCTGGACAGATGAATCCGGGGGCTTTTATCCTGGATGCTTTCGGTCAGTAGTCAGTAGTCATTAATCATACCTAATCCGCTTTTATCATCCGTCTTTTCTTCAGCCGGCGGAGGCGGACTTCCTTTTGTAGGGAGCGATTTAAATCGTCGATCAACAAAAGTGACAAACCCGGACTTAATATGACGCCTAATTTTCAAGCAAAAACCACAGTCCGATTGCCGTAAACTAAAACACGATTTTGTAAATGATATCGCACCGCCCTTGCTAAAACAACCCTTTCTAAATCTTTACCTTTGCGAACCAAATCAGACACTTCATCGCGGTGACTGACGCGCACAACATCTTGTTCGATAATCGGGCCCGCATCTAAATCGGGTGTAACATAGTGGGCTGTTGCACCGATAATTTTTACCCCTCTTTCATAAGCCCTTTCGTAGGGATTTGCACCCACAAACGCGGGTAAAAATGAATGGTGAATATTAATCACATTGGGAAATTTTATTATAAAGTCTTGACTCAAAATTTGCATATATTTAGCCAAAACTACTAAATCAATCTTATATTTCTTAATAATTTCTAACTGTTGTGCTTCTTGAATAGCTTTATTGTCTTTAGTAATGGGAATATACTCAAAGTCGATACCGTATTGTGCGGCAATGGGCTTTAAATTTTGATGGTTGCTGATAATCAGGGGGATTTCACCTCTGATTTCTTGCGCTCGCTGTCGCCAAATCAAGTCTAATAAACAATGATCTTGACGGCTGACCCAGATCGCGATACGTCGAATTTTTTGGGAAAAATGCAATTGCCAATTGGCTTGTAAGTCATTGGCTATTTCACTAAAAGCAGGTGTTATTTGTTCGGTGGTTAAATCAAAATCATCTAATTGCCATTCTAGCCGGCTCAGAAATAATCCAGCGGTAAAATCTGTATGGTGATCCGCGTGGATAATATTGCCGTTATGAGACGCTATAAAATTAGCAAGTAACGCGACGAGTCCTTTGCGATCTGGACAGGAAATTAACAGGGTTGCAGTAGGGCTAGTCATAATATAATGACAAAAGTGTGTCGCTGAGTCGATCGAGAAAAAAGCGATCTCACAGGGGTTTATTGATACGCTTAGGGGCGGGCTCTTCGGCCCACCCCAAAATGGATTTTAACTGAGAGTGGAACAGGCATCTTGCCTGTTTCTATGGGCTTAGGGGCGGGCTCTTCGGCCCACCCCACAAGAGATTTTAACTAAGAGTAGAACAGGCATCTTGCCTGTTTCGATCTTCCTTCTTCCTTCTTCCCTCTTCCTTCTTTTAAAATCCCATCGCCCCAGCTACCGCATCCAAAGTCGGAGCAATGCCACTTTTAAACAGATTGTTGCTGTGATTAATTGCGGTATCCGGGTCTTTTAAACCGTTACCAGTCAGCACGCAAACCACCGTCGCCCCAGTTGGAACTTGGTCTTTTACCTTCAGCAAACCGGCCACAGAAGCTGCACTCGCCGGTTCGCAGAAAATCCCTTCCTGCGATGCTAACAAACGGTAAGCGTCCAGAATTTCGGCGTCGGTGACAGCGGCAAAACCGCCGCGGCTGGCTTCGGAAGCTGCGATCGCCTGTTTCCAGCTAGCGGGGTTGCCGATCCGAATTGCCGTCGCCAGGGTGTCCGGGTTCGCCACTGGTTGGCCCGTTACTAAAGGTGCAGCCCCGGCGGCTTGAAATCCCATCATCCGCGGCAGGCGCGAACATTTTTTTGCTTGGTGGTATTGACAAAAACCCATCCAATATGCTGTGATGTTTCCCGCATTTCCCACGGGAATGCACAGCCAGTCGGGGGCGTCGCCCAAGGCGTCAACGACTTCAAAAGCTCCGGTTTTTTGACCTTCCAAGCGGTAAGGATTCACCGAATTTACCAATGTCACGGGGTAGTTAACAGCCATTTCGCGGACAATTTCTAAGGCGCGATCGAAATTTCCCCCAATCGAAATGACTTCCGCACCGTAAAGCAAAGCTTGCGCCAGCTTGCCCAAAGCCACGTAACCTTCGGGAATCAACACGAAAGCTCGCATCCCCCCGCGTCGGGCGTAGGCGGCGGCGGCGGCCGAAGTATTGCCGGTACTGGCGCAAATTACTGCCTCCGCACCAGCTTCCTTCGCCTTGGAAATCGCCATTGTCATCCCCCGGTCTTTGAAACTACCAGTGGGGTTGAGGCCGTCGTATTTGACCAAGACGCGCACGTCTCGACCAATGAGAGAGGCGATCGCAGGTGCTGGAATCAGGGGAGTATTGCCTTCTTGGAGCGTCACTACCGGCGTGGTTTCCGTCACCGGCAGGTAGGGGCGATAAGCTTCGATCAAGCCGGGCCAGCCGTAGCGTTTCGGCGATGCGGCGCGGGCAGCAGAGTTAGGAGCAGAGTCAGTAGCAGGTAGAATCAGGGTCACGGTGTCAAGGGTTTTAGGCAATGGCTAAGGAATTTACACTAATTTTAGCTCGATCGGTTAATTTGATGTTTAATACGATCGGTTCAGGTTAAAGTAACTTAATGGTGTGAATGTGTAGATATGTCTACTCAATTACTAATGTCAAATAATTCATCCACTCTTTCCCGGCCTCAAGTCACCGCGAGCAATCCCGAAATGGCTAGTTCTTCTACCCTATCGACCAATTTTGCCCGCAAACTAGATTTGGTGAAGTGCCCCTACCAAGCCGATCAGCAAGTTAAGTTCCTGCACTTACAAGCAGAAATCGAATCCTTGCTGCTGGAAGTGCAAAGCCTCAAACAGCAACGCTCGATCGCTGGCTTGCCGGCTCTCGACCCGATTTCTGGTAGCAACAGCAATTAGCAGACCACAGCCGCTAATGCTAATTGTGCTGCCCCTGTGTTATAAAAACAAAGGTTTTGCTACCCGCAGTATTTTTTGCCCAAAGTGCTAGAAATTCCTAACTGCGGATAGCGATCGCTAGCATTTGCTAAAACGCGCTTGCCTACTGCTCAACTCGTCTGCCACAAGCTGGCAACGAGCTGACATTTTACTGCGCTTTTTTATTAAGCCATGCTCATGGCATACGGAGAATCGAAATCAATTTATGACAGCATCGATCGAAAAACCACTAAATTTGACATCCGCAAGTGACACCTCCACCTTGCGCCTCAAAGATATTCTCAAAACCCTGCCGCGGGAAGTATTCGTCAAAAACCCCCGCAAAGCTTGGACAAAAGTAATCGTCAACGTTTTGCTAGTTGCTGTCGGTTACTGGGGCATAGCAGTATCGCCTTGGTTTCTACTACCCCTGATGTGGATTTTCACAGGTACCGGATTAACCGGTTTTTTTGTGATCGGGCACGACTGCGGCCACCGATCATTTGCTAACCGCCGCTGGGTAAACGATTTAGTCGGACATCTCGCATTTTTGCCGTTAATTTTCCCGTTTCACGCATGGCGGCATGGACACAATTACCACCACAAACACACCAACAAAATTGGCGAAGATAATGCTTGGCAGCCGATGACAGCAGAAGACTACGCTGGCGCGTCCAAGCCTTTACAAATAGCTTATAGTTTAATATTCGGTCGGATGTGGTGGATCGGCTCGATCGCCCACTGGGCAAAAGTACACTTTAAGTGGTGGCGCTTCAAAGGCAAACAGCAACAAGAACAAGTGCGGTTTTCAGTTTTTGTCGTTTTAATCGGTGCTGCGATCGGATTCCCGATTTTAATTGCCACCACAGGCATTTGGGGATTTGTCAAATTTTGGTTGATGCCCTGGCTGGTTTACCATTTCTGGATGAGCACTTTTACGATCGTCCACCACACAGCACCAGACATTTCATTTAAAGAACCGGAAGAATGGAACGAAGCCCAAGCGCAACTATCGGGAACAGTTCACTGCGATTATCCCCGCTGGGTAGAGTTTCTGTGCCACGACATTAACGTGCACGTTCCCCACCACCTTTCAACTGCTATTCCCTGGTACAATTTGCGCCTCGCCCACAGCAGCTTAAAGGAAAATTGGCAAGATCATCTCTACGAAACAGAATTTTCTTGGTCTTTAATGAAGCGGATTGCCGACAACTGTCACATATACGATCCGGCTGGGGGCTATCAAACATTGCAGGAATTTAACGCTCAAAACAAGTAATTTTGAAACGGGATAAATCCCTAAACAACCCGGTTTTTTAAACAAAACCGGGTTTTTCGATATTACAAGGCGTAGCTTTTGTAAGGTGCGGAATGCGTACCCTACTGTCAATATCACAATCCGTACCATGATTAAATCAGTCATTGCCAATCTAAAATCTAAAATCTAAAATCGAATGACTTTCAATCCCAATAACTGTCGCAACGAAAGCGAAGTAGAAAGCAAACTTATTGTCAGCTATCTGCTACCCAAACTAGGCTATACGCCCGACACTTGGCACCAAGAAATCGCATTTGGGAATATTCGTCTAGACTTCCTCTCATTTGCCACCCAAGTTATCCCCATAGTTGTAGATGCAGACTCGCCGATGAGTGTAGTCATGGAGGCTAAACATCCCAAGGAAAATTTAGACCGCCACCGGCGAAAACTCAATCGCTATTTAACAAGTTTGAGCATCCGCTACGGACTCATAACTAACGGTAAAGAAATTAGAATTTACCAAAGAGCCGCCGATGATATTGAGCTAGTCTTTAAGTGTGCTGGACAAGACATTGAAAATAGAATTGATGAAATTATCGCTTTAATTGGCAGAAATACTTTAAAACCTATAAAAAATCCCGATAATCTCGAACTGGAAGATAGTAAAATTAATTTGGTTAGTCCTGAGTTAGTTAGCGAAGTCCCAGTACAGCCCAACAATCCCGCCCCCGCAGAACCTGAGCCAAGTCAAATCTCTGAACCGGAACAAATACCTGAAAGTAATCCCGTTAAGCCTCAAGTTAAATCCGATGTAACCGTTACCCAAAAAAGCCAAAATACTATGAAAATCATTGCAGTTTACCACAATAAAGGCGGCGTTGGCAAAACTACAACAGTAGTCAATTTAGCCGCAGCGCTGAGCAAGAAAGGTAACAGAGTCTTGGTAATCGACTTAGACAGTCAGGCAAATACAACCTTTGCGACAGGTTTAGTTAAATTTGAGGATGAAGAACAAGACGATTTGAAAGATAATAATATTCTTCAAGTTTTGCAATCAGAAGACTTTTTCTCGATCGAAGAAGTAGCTCGCAAGTCTAATTTTTGCCATCCAGAAATAGATGTAATTCCTTCCCACATTGATTTAATGCAATATGAAACGGAACTCAATCAACTAGATTACAGCCGAATGATTTTAATTCAGAAACTAGCAGAAGTACAGGATAAATATGATATTGTACTGATCGATACGCCGCCCTCTTTGAATTTTTATGCTAGAGTTGCTCTCATTGCAGCGGATTATTTAATTATTCCTTCTGACTTAAAACCTTTTGCCAATCAAGGACTGATTAATGTCAAGGATTTTATTAAAAAAGTCAACGGATTCAAAAAACAAATTGGCAAGAAACCACTACAAGTTTTAGGCGTACTCTCTTGCAAAATTTCCACTAATTCTAAATTTGTACAGTACAGTTTGCCCAAGCGGAGGGAGGCAATTCCCAAACGCTACGGCTTTGAAATCATGGACAGCGTAATTTACGAGAGAGATGATTTGGCAAAGTGTGCAGAACAATTTCAAATCGTGGGAAATATGGAAATCGCCGATCCCATTTCAGTGCTAGACTTTAAGCCTGATTGCATCGCATCCCAAGAATTTGAAATGCTAGCACTCGAAGTTTTGGAAAAAATAGGTAAAAACTAATGAAAAAATTATCTCCGTCACTGGTTGCAGTTAAAAAAATTACATCCGCAGTACCCCGTTCAAATTTTGCCGAGGCTGATTTGGAGAAATTAGCGAGATTGATTTTAGAGTCAGGAGGATTGATTAACCCAATAATTGTCCGCCGAAACGGTATGGATGCTTACGAAATAGTAGACGGAGACTTTGAATACTATGCGGCGGCGAGAGCAAAGGAAATAGATGCTCCCAAAGGCGAGACAATCGGAGCCTTCATCCTGGAAGAAGAAAATGAAGAACTTCTCCTCGACCAACTTGAAATTCTTAGAAAAACCGCAATCACTGAGAATCAAAGTGTAAGTGTGGTTCCGCAACAGTCCTCCAGCTTAGAACAGCGGCTGACAAATATTGAAACTCGATTGGAAAACAGAATTAATGAATTGAAAGCCGACTATACGCGGGAAAAACAGGCGCTGCTAGAGAGGGTTAAAGATGTTGAAAGCCGGATTCCCAAGCCAGTTCCGCTGTTGGAAGCACTCAACACTCAAGATCCATCCAAATTGGCTATCAATTTAAAAAATGCTGGGATCACATCTCAAACAATGAGAGACAACATCATCACACAGCGAGATTTGGAGCCATTTACCTCATTTGAGAATGTGGTGAAACGCATTAAAGGGTTAGGAGATAAAACAATGATTAAGGTCATTGACAATTGGCAAAGATATTTATAAGCTTTCAGCCATCTCAATTGCATTTTTGGGGCGCTCAAAGTCCGCCCGACAAATGTTGAAAAACCCGATATGACTCGGCGGTTGAAACCCATCCTACACAAACTTCCGTCCCTCTCGCTTGAGACTAAAGAATAAGGGCGATATTAAAGCTGGCTTTCGTATAAATCGCAATTGCGATCGCAACTCGCAACGCCAGCCCGATCGCCCTGATGCCAAAAAAAGTAAAGATGAGTAAAGCAGTGTATCCTTGGTGTCCCGCAGGCAGTTAAACTCATCACAGTCGCTTTTTTAGGAATTGCAGTAACTTTTGCCGATCGGGCTGTCACCGCACAGCCAGTCGCCCAGGTACAGCAGCAACGCCATATCTCCCCCAGATCACCGAGTTCGATAGATCACCGAGTTCGATCGCAGTTGGGGTAAAGTGCTTGTGGCCCACACGACAATTAGAGTTGTTGGGTTAGTCCTGCATCACTTAAAACTGAGGCTGTAAAGTGGCAATATACATAAATACCTACACAGCAGATTTTAATGACAAAAGGGGACTTGTAACAAGATGGATCGATCGTCCGATCAAAACCAAATAGTTGAATATTTGCGGATTAAGCCAATTAGTCACAGTCAGATTTACACTTCCCAAATTGCCATACCAGAGCCTCATCGGGGCGAAATTCCTCGCGAACGCCGCGAAGCTCTCAGGAGAAGTCTGATCGAGCAAGGCAGCAACTTGATTCCTTTAATTGTACGTCGCACTGAAGCTTACAGCAACGAAGAAGAATATGAAGTTATCTGCGGCTCAGATTGGTGTATTGTTGCTAAAGAACTCGGCATGGAGCAAATGTGGGCGTGGGTATTTGAAATGACCGACGAGGAGGTAGCTGTTGCTCAAGCAGAAATGGAACATTTAGCTCCGCAACCGACTCATAAAACTGCACAAATTGAGACTCTACTGCAACAATTTGAGCTATCATTTCAAAAAAAGGTAGATAGTCTAACAAAACAAATAGAACAATCTGTTAAAAAAAATGAAGACCTGCTAAAAAAGCACGTAAAAGCTCTAACTGAGCAAAACTTTGAGCGTAACCAAATAGAACAGATTAAGCATTTGCTCGAACAAGTAGAAAAAGCATTTCATGAAAAGGTAGATAAAATGGCTAAAAAAATTGAACAATCGACCAGCAACCGTCCGCCAACATCGGCTGTTATTTCTGAGGTAAATCTTGAAGGTGCTTTGAGACAGTTGGATGAACTGGAAAAACTGCTGTCAATAAAATTAGAACGCACAGTCCAAACAATTAATCAGTTTGTTTCCGACGCCATCGAAGACGTAGAGAAAGACCTGAAAAATCAAATCGAAACGCTCCGCCGCCAACTTGGAGCCGCGGCGGCGCACTCAGAAATACAGTCAGAGGCACCGCCGAAAAAGCAGTCAAAAACGCAGCCGAAGAAGCAGTCGAAAGCACAGCAAAAACCTCAGTTACCGCAGTTGCAGTTGGAGTTGCCGTTTCCGTCCCCGTCCCCAGAGGATGACTACGAAAGTCTTTCGCTGAGAGGGTTGAAGGCGATCGGCAAAGACCGGAAAGTGCGGGGCTACGCGCGCATGAAACGACCGGAAATTCTGGCGGCTCTCAGACAAACTGACGGTTAATAAAACGATAATTGCTAATAGTTAAAGACTAATTATTCGGTGTTCGATCGCGTGTTTCGGCAAAAAGCGCGATCGGGCTTTCAGAATAGTCCTCGGCAGAGATATGAAAAGCTTGCTACAATAGACACACAACCTCTTACTCCTCACCCAGCAGCCATGTCCGCAACCGCAGAATTAGCTACTACCCAAGAGATACTAGAACAAGAGATACCGGAAAACTTTATCTTTCCTCCCGGCGATTTAGAGAGTGATGAACATTCCGTAGAAACAGAACTGCATCTGCGACAAATAATCCTACTCCTCCAATGCCTAGAAGGGCTGTGGCGAGATAGAAACAATTTCTATGCTGCTGGCAATCTAACCATTTATTACTGTTCCAAGCAACTCACATCGAAGGACTTCCGAGGCTCCGACTTTTTTGTGGTACTCGGAACTGAACGCAAAACTCGGAAAAGCTGGGTAGTTTGGGATGAAGACGGAAAGTACCCCAATATTATCGTTGAAATCCTGTCGCCCAAAACAGCGGATATAGACAAAAACTTTAAAAAACAACTCTATCAAGATACTTTTCGCACTCACGACTACTTTTGGTTTGACCCAGAAACTTTAGAATTAGCTGGGTTTCATTTAGTTGACGGGGAATATGAAGCAATCGCACCGAACGAATTCGGGCATCTGCGGAGTCAGCAGCTCGATTTGAGTCTCGGAATTTGTGGCGGAAAATTGCGTTTCTTTACAGCAGAAGGAGAGCTTGCCCCTACTCCAGAAGAGGTTGCAGAAACGGAGACTCAACGAGCCGGACAAGAAGCTCAACGAGCCGGACAAGAAGCTCAACGAGCCGATCGCCTCGCCGCGAAACTGCGAGAATTAAATATTGATCCCGATACTATTTAGCGATCGTCCTTTCATTCACTTTTCCTGTATTGTAAGCTAATTTAGGCGATCGCATATCCCGTATGTTGCCGAACATGATACGGATGGAACCCTAAAACTATCTTGTCTTTAGGCACTCCTAATTCTACAAGTTCTGGGGTAATTCCCGTTTCTATACCATCTTGTTGAATCCAGATTTTGCCGTCGATAATTTCCACATGAACGATACAATCGTGAATTCTTTTAGGCCCTTGCCAGCCATCGTGCATTAGTAAAAAATTGTTTTGTTCGCTGTCAACAATAACGCTGCTTTTAATTTCTCCCTGTCCGTAAGAAATCTGGGCATAACTATCTAAAACATTGCGAACAATTTGGCGATATTCATTTAGTCTATCCATCTGACAATTGTCTCCTTTAACGAATCAAAAACTATTAATTTAAATCTCTTTTTTTCTAACAAAACCTGGCCGATAGGTTCAGAAAAAATTTGTGCATAAACTTCTGCACGGATTGCCAGATATATGATCCGTTCTGGTTCCGAAAGCTCTAGGATATCTTCGTAGACAATATACTGTCCAACAGCTTCTTCTAAGTCATGAACTGGTGAAGCACTCACGAAACTTTTTACTTCTACAGCAATTTTGCGGCCTTGCTTTTCGGCAGCAAATAGTTTTTCTGCACCCAAATCGACGTTGAGAGTACGTTTGCCAATTTTCAAGGGTAGGGGATCGTTTGTTATCGTCCAGCCGTCTTTTTCTAGAGCTGTTCTGACAGTATTGTGGTAGATGTCTTTTGCTGGCATATTCTAAGCTGAACCATCAAATGTCACCCTAATTATAGAATAACACAAGACTTTTGAAAACTGATAACTCATCAATTCAAACTACTTATTGCCGCGTGTATCGGTGCTTCACCCCAATCGGAAAATACTCCGCATCGCCCATCGCAGTTAATGTCACCACAGGTAACTGATATTCTGGCGGCACGTAATTAGCAAATTCGCTGTTTAGCCGCCGCAATTGCGTGAGAATTGAAGATGCGATCGCCTGCTGCATCTCCTCGTCGCCCTCCACCCCCGCTGCTAATTCCACAACCACCGATAAAAACTGATTTTGATCCGCATCTTCCTTGACTTGCAGCACAAATTTCCCCGTCACCCATTCCCGAATGGTGGGAACTTCTAAACCTACGGTGACATTTTCCGGGTAAATGTTAGCACCGAAGTAGGAAACGGTAAAGTGCGATCGCCCAAATACATAGACAAAAGGCAGACAGCGAATTCCTCTGGGGAAATCAGAAACTTTCATACCTGCTGCTTGCTGCAAACGTGCCACAGGGTTAAATCCCCATTCAGCCAAAAAATTGAGCATTGCTTCATAACAAATTAAACCGCCGTTATCCGAGATGTGATAGCGTATTAGCGGGATGCCGTTGTCGCCCGAAAATAACAGCGTGCCGTCATTATTCACTTCAAAAAAGCGGCTTTTCGGATCGTACTGCACTAGCGTTGGCAACCGCGACTCCCCGAATAAATTGCGTGCTGCTTCGGGATTCTTTGCTAAAAAGCGACGGATGCAAATGCTCAACGGTGTCTCGTTGCCCAAAACGCCCGCATCGGCAGTACCGTAAAGGCTCGCAGAGTCGTAATATAGATTGTCAGAATTAGTGCGATCGCTCACCAAACTCCGCCATTCTTCGCTAAACACTTCCCCCGCAAATACCATCTTAATTCGATATTTTTGCCACTCCACACCCCCAGCAATTCCGCTATCAATCACATCCTTGATAAATGGCGGATATCCCAACAAAACTACTTGCTCAAAATGCTCCCCAAGTTCCTGCACAACTCGAAATATTTCAGTCTTATTATTCCCAGGCGTCACAACTGTAACTGGATAACCCTTAGTCGCTAGATAGCGGCAGCAATTTGCCGTGTACATTCCGCCTACCCAAGTTCCCAACGGAAAGCAAATCACAGCTAAAGTTGAGCGAGTGTCGGCGTAAAAACTGTCGTGAAATATTTGTTCAAAACGAGCGGCAATTTGCAACTCGTCGCTGATAAAACGCGGCCAAAATGTCGGGTTTCCTGTCGAACCCGATGAAACAGCAATAAAATCGCAAGCTTCTAATTTGCCCTGGTAGCACAACTGAGGTAGCGGGTGACAGCGTAAATAATTTTCTTTGGTAATTAGCGGCAATTTTTGGAAGCCTTCAAAGGTTTGAATTGAGGCGGGATTGATGTTAAGTGCAGCTAGGAAAGTCTGGTAAGCTGGTACTGTGGCCGCGACTTTTTGAAAAAGCGCGATCGCCCTGGATTCGGCAACTCGATTCTGCTGGTGTTGCAATCGTTCCTCAAGCGGCGCCCTCAAAAACTCTTCAAACGCCCCAATTGCTCGCTGACGCTGTTCTGGCTGCATGATTGGCTCCTTAAAATGCGTATTTTGCACCTCGATCGCTCAAGATTCAATTAGTAGCGCTAACGCCCGATCGCACATTGGGCTGGACGCTAAAAATTTGAACACATTTTGAGGTCGATCGAAAATATGGCGCAGTAAATAAACTTCCATACCACGAAACGGCTGTTTTCACAATAACCACAGGGGATAGCCAAGCTGCTGATCGACTAATAAACACTGACACACTATGGCAAGATTAATTCAGCGATCGCCCAAAACTCCTAGTCTCAGTCAAGCGTGAAAATCCGACGCAGCAAGTTCCAATGAACAATCCCATCTACCCCGGCATAACTCTCAACAACCACTACCGCATCGTCCGCGAATTGGGACACGGAGGCTTCGGGCGCACCTACCTCGCTGAAGATGCCCACCGATTTAACGAACCCTGCGTTTTAAAAGAATTTGCGCCCCAAGTACATGGAAGTTACGCTTTACAAAAATCCGAGGAACTGTTCGAGCGGGAAGCGGGAGTGCTCTACAAGCTGCAACACAATCAAATCCCGCGCTTCCGTGAACTATTCCGCGTCAGTATCAGCGATCGAGGCTACCTATTTTTCGTCCAAGACTACGTGCCCGGTCAAACTTACCGCTTTCTGCTCGACGCCCGCAAGCGTCAGGGTTTGCGGTTTATAGAAGCAGAAATCAATCAATTGCTGCAGCAGATTTTGCCCGTGCTCGAATACATTCACTCTCTAGGAGTGCTTCACCGCGACATCTCCCCGGACAACCTGATTCTGCGAAGTTCTGACGGGATGCCCGTGCTCATCGACTTCGGGGGAGTAAAACAAGTCGCTGCCACCGTAGAGTCTCTTTTCGCTGAGGCTAACGGCACTCCCGCCCCCGCGACTCGCATCGGCAAGCTCGGCTACGCTCCCGTCGAACAGATGCAGATGGGAATCGTCTCTCCCCACAGCGATTTGTACGCTCTGGCGGCCACGGTTTTAGTGTTGCTGACGGGGAAGGAACCGCATCAGTTGCTCGACAGCCAGACGCTGAATTGGAACTGGCGGGCGGAATGTTCTCTGTCTCCGAATTTGTCCCTGGTGCTGGATAAAATGCTTGCTCAACAGCCGAGCCAGCGTTACTCCTCGGCTCGTGAGGTAATGCTCGCTCTCTCCGGCAATCCGCCTTTACAGCCACCTTTGCCACCAGCCCCGGATTTTGGGATCACGCAGCCGCCGGATCTCTCGCCTATACCCGTACCCGCCCCCACGCCAAAACTGCCGGGAACTCCGGTGCGAGTTGCTGCTATTGGCAATCAGCAAAAGATGCCTGCTTGGAAAATGGTTTTGTTCGTGGTGGCGGTGCTATCAAGTATGGGAGGAGTTGGCTGGTTTGCGGGCAATTCTTTGTTAAATCTGCAATCAAAAGTGCAGAAAGTTCCCCAGCCTTCAAGCCCGAAGCAGCAGCAAGAAGATGCTTTGCAAGATCGCTTTGTAAAGCTCAAAATTGACGATCGATTCTATAACGGTTACGTCAACCTTGTGGACGAGACTTTCTATGCCAAATACCCGGAATTGGGCGGACGATTACTAAAAGAAGGCGAGGACGATCGCCAGTGGCGCGAAAGGTGGCAGAAAATCGGTGACGAGTTGCTCGACAAGCTGGAAAACCTCAGCAGCGACGCTAGAGCGCGGTTGGGCAGTTACGACACCGCCGATATCGATCGCTGGAAAACTGAGGTTAACAAGCTGAATTTGAGCAGTCGGGCTTTGTACGATTTGGCTGATGCTAGGTTCTTTTATTGGTTTCCACAACAGCCGCGCGATCGCAATATCATCGGTTTGCCGATCGGACAAATTTGGCAAGCAATTACCGCCGACGAACTCGAAGCCTTACAAGCTGGAGCAACTGTCGAAAGCGTTGAATTTGACCGCCTATCGAAGAGCAAACGCCTCACAGGCAATCTCAAACCCGGAGAAGGGAAAGCTTACATTGCCAGGTTCGCTCAAAATCAAACTTTGCGCGTGAATTTACAAGCACCGCGCAAATCTACTCTACTGTCAATTTATACTCCGGGGCGGACAAAGGGCGCGCGAGCTTTGCTGGAAGATGCAGAGGGGCTTAGTTGGTCTGGATTGCTGGATGATGCTGGTTATTATGAATTCGTGGTAGTTTCTCAAGCATCTGAGCCGATCGCTTACGAGTTAAACCTGACTGCGGAATAACTGCTATTGACGCTCTCGATCAACCCAGGCAATAATAAGGTAATACCAATCAGATAAGTTGTCGGGTTCAAACAAAGAATATGCTGAAATTCGCGATCGTAGCTTTAGTGACTTTGGGATTAGTATTAGTGACGGCACTAGGTTTACATCCGGCCAATGCGACAGTCAGCACTCCCGAATTTTATGCTTGGAACTTTGCCTCTGTAGGCAGTAGCGAGCTGGTTTGTAAAAAGACCGTGGTAGTTCCGCAAGACCTGATAATTCCGTCATCATCAATGCACGCTGTCAGTATCACTTCTGCAATTGTAGATGAAAAATTTTGCGTGAATTCCACTAAGCCTGTGAATTAAGGCAGTGCATAATAGGATTTCCGGTTATGAACAATTAACGGCACATCATATAGCAATCGTAAATAATTTGTGAATTTCTTACTTTCTCCCCGCAGGTTCGGGGAGAGTGGGGGGTGGGTAAAAAAATTTACGACTCCTGCAAGGATTGCTATAATATTAAGTGATTGTCAGAGTGATTTCCGCCATCCGCGCACTGAAACTGTTGGCTGATTTTTTTATGAGAAACACCGGGTATTTTGTAATGAAAATTTATTAAACGAGTCGGGCGCAGAAGTTTTCTGCTCTTGAAAGAGATCGAACTCTTCCCTATTTTCCCAGTGCTTTTATGGTGACTTAAGAACCGAGGGAAAATATTCAGCCATTTGGCTAATCGTTTATTGGCTAATTGGCCGACTCAGTAATTCGTTAGTTTGAGTATGCTAGAGTTAGTCAGGTTCAGATATATAGTGCCATCTGTTATCTAAGTATCATGCTCAAAATTTTGGTAATTGAGGACGACGAATTAATCCGGGAAACTCTTCTGCAACTCCTGGAATCTCACAGCTACCGGGTCATTGCGGCTGAAAACGGTCGAGTTGGTGTGCAGATGGCACTTTCGGAGATACCGGATTTAATTTTGTGCGACGTGCAGATGCCGGAACTCGACGGTTATGACGTGTTGCGGACGCTGCGGCAAAACTCCCTAGCTGCTACAATTCCATTTATTTTCCTCACGGCTCAAAGTGACAAAACCGATTTTCGTCGCGGGATGGAATTGGGGGCCGACGATTACTTGACAAAGCCGTTTACCAAGGCTGAATTGCTAGGAGCCATTGCTTCTCGCGTCTTGAAACGGCAAACTATTACTCAACCGCTAACATTCGCCCTTCACCAAGCAGAAGCCAGACTCAAAGATTTAGTTAACGACTCGACCAAGGTTACGACTCTCTCTCCTGAAAAGTTTGCTCTCGAAGCTTTGCTGCGCCACGCTTTGGCACAAGGTGAGTTTCAGGTATACTATCAGCCACAAGTGAATATTGCTACCGGCCAAGTTATCGGCGCCGAAGCTTTAGTGCGCTGGCAAAATCCCGATCGAGGTATAATTTCTCCCGGCGAATTTATTCCCTTAGCAGAAGAAACAGGTTTAATTATTCAGATTGGCGAGTGGGTACTGCTTTCAGCTTGCGCTCAAGCCGCTAGTTGGCTGGCAGCAGGCTTTTCGCCCTTTACCATATCAGTAAACTTGTCGGCCCGGCAGTTGTCTGACCCGGAACTCAAGGCGCGAATCGTCCAAATATTGGAAACTACAGGCTTGGAGCCTGCTAATTTAGAATTAGAAATGACCGAAAGCGCTTTGGTGGAAAATGCGACTGTAGCAGGCGCTACTTTAAACGAACTTAAAGCTCTAGGAATTCGGATTGCTATTGACGACTTCGGCACCGGTTACGCTACTTTAGGATATCTTAAGCAATTTGCTTTTGACAGTTTAAAGATCGATCGAATTTTCGTCCGTAATGCCAACGAAGATACTCAAAATGCTGCTATTACTACAGCAGTAATTTTACTTGGTCACAGTTTGAATATGACAGTAATTGCGGAGGGAGTGGAAACACAAGCAGAACTAGATTTTTTGAAACAACATCAGTGCGATATCATGCAGGGGTATTTGTTCAGCCGCCCCGAACCAGCAGCGATAATTGAAAGTATGTTGGTTGCCGACCCCGGTTTGTTGGCGCAGCCCCCAGTAGTAGCACCTGATCGCGTTGTTCCTTTTGTACCTGTGTCCGAACCGGAAAAATCTAAAAACCTTTCAATGTCTGGTCTAGGAATAGTGTAAGCGTCACCAAGATTTCTGTATAATAGAATAAAATTATTTCTTTTACCTTCTATTTTCTGCATAAAAGTTGACGCTTCCTCATAAAAAGTTGTAGCTTTTTAGGATAGGCAAATCAAAGAAGGAGGTTTTTCCCCATATTCCTCTACTGCTTCCCCTTTTATGCGCTCGGCGCCCCTAATTGGACTATTTGAGGAATTGTGGCGTCTTGAAATTGCGAGCTTTTATCAAGTTGCAGCAGGTAAACTCATTTAAGTTCCTACTTTGGGACTGGCAGTTTCAAGAACTGTCCAACTGGAATTGGTGCAAGCCTGTCATGGAAAGAATATTAGTGGTTGACGACGAAGCAGACTGTCAAACAGTCTTAGCAATGTACTTGGAAAGTCAGGGATATCGGGTTGAATGCGCTAATTCAGGGGTGGAGGCGCTCTCGATTTTTGAAAATGCTCCCCCTGATTTGGTAATTTCAGATGTCATGATGCCGGAAATGGACGGGTTTGAGTTTTGTCGCCGTTTGCGAACTACCCGTTTGGGACAGTTAGTCCCCTTTATATTTTTGTCGGGTCAAGGGGAGATTGAGTCAAAAGTTGAAGGTCATTCGATCGGCGCTGACGATTATCTGGTAAAACCTTTTCAGTCTGAAGAAATTTTAGCTAAGGTAAGGGCGCAGTTAGAGCGCTCTCACCGCATTCACGCCGAGATTGTCCGACTGCTTCAAACTTCTAGCGGTAGGGCGGTGGAACCAACATTCGTGGCAGTATTGCCAGCACCTGCACCTTTGCCTTTAACACCAGCCGAGGAAAGAGTTTTTTGGGAAGTGATCCAGGGTTATACTAACAAACAAATTAGCGATCGGCTGTTTATTAGCCCCCGCACTGTGCAAGCTCATTTAGGCAGCATTTTCAGCAAATTACAGTTAGATAATCGTGCTCAGCTTGTGAGATTTGCCCTGGAAAGAGGATACAAACCACCTCAAACTTAGCTCAGATCAATTCCGGTTGCACTCTTCGACATGATTGTTGACCCTTCTACTACGTTCAGGGCAACGCTGTTGACTGTTGACTGTTTGGACATTTGAACAATACCGATGCAACCGGAAACGATATCAGATACAGCATATTCCCGGTTCATGAAGTACAGTAGCACCTATATTGTGTGGTGTTAATCTGTAGGGTGCGGATATGCTTCATTTTTGATAAAACTTACAGATTGACGGGTAGCGACGCACCTTACACGGGCTAGAAGATTGTGTGTACCACATATACATGGAATATGCTGTATCAACCTAGGGTGCGCCAGCCAGTCAAAAACTCCTCTCTTGTGCCAAATTAATCGCGGCTGACGCACTCAGCAGCCAGATTATTCCACATTCAAAACACAATAAGGATAATTAGTGCTCACACAAACCCCAGGTCCGAAATTCGTACCCCGGAAGTTGGCACGTTCCAAATCACCCTGCCGCACGTTATTCGCCGCATCGATATTTGTCCCGGTCAATTGAGCCCTAGGAAGCCTAGTATTTGACAAAATAGCATTCTGCAAATTACTATCGCGCACATCCGCGAAAGACATATCCGCTCCGCTTAAATTCGCACGATTCAAATTAACTCTAAACAGCAGCGAACGCCTCAAATCGGCATTCGACAAATTAGCTTGCTGCAGATAAGCTTCGCCGAGATTCGCATTAAAAAGTTTCGCACCGCGCAAATCAGCACTCGTCAGATTCGCTCGCCCCAAAAAAGCATTAGACAAATCCGCATTTCGCAGATTAGCACCATCCAAGTCAGCCCCGTACATCTCGGCATTAACTAAGTTAGTATTTGCCAAATTAGCACCCCTTAAATCCGCTTCTAGCAAATTAGCTTCATAGAGATTTGCTCCGCTTAAATCGGCTCCTCTTAAATTAGCTCTGTACAAGCTAGCCTTGAACAAATCAGCATTTCTCAAGTCACAGCCCTCGCACTCTTTACTTTCCAGCAACTGCCTAACATGATCTGGATTTTGAGCTTTAACAGGAGCTGCCACCCAAAAAAAAGCTAAACTTGCCGTTATAGTTGCCAAGAGTTTAAGTTTCACAAACAAACCTCACTGCTACTTCAAATAAATTATACTAGCCAACTGTAGACTTTCAACCCATATCCTGCTCTGTTTTCTCTTGCTCTGCGTTCTCTGCGCTTTCTGCGGTAAGCCCTCAAAAAAATGATTCGCAGCCAATGATTTAGACCGGCTTCCAGCAAGGCGGGCAAAGCCCGCCCTACTTAACTTAATTAAGCTTCATCTAAAGCAGCAACACCAGGCAATTCCTTACCTTCGAGCAGTTCTAAACTAGCACCACCACCAGTAGAAATGTGGCTCATTTGTTCACCTAAATTCAACTGTTCCACAGCCGCCACCGAGTCACCACCACCGATAATTGTGGTAGTACCAGTTTTAGTAAGTCCAGCCAAAGAATGAGCGATTCCTTCAGTTCCCACAGCAAACTTCTCCATCTCAAACACGCCCATGGGCCCGTTCCAGATTACCGTTTTGCAATCGGCCAAAGCATCTTGGAAAGTTTTTACTGAATCCGGGCCAATATCCAAACCCATCCAACCGTCGGGGATGCTTTCAACAGAGACAGTTTGAGTGTTAGCATCAGCAGCAAACTTGTCAGCAACTACCACATCAGTAGGTAACAGAAAAGTAACTCCCCGTTCCTTTGCCTTAGCTTCCAAAGACTTAGCCAATTCCAGCTTGTCATCTTCCACCAAAGACTTGCCAACGTTCAAGCCGCGAGCTTTGTAGAACGTGAAAACCATGCCACCGCCCAACAGCAGTTTGTCGCACTTTTCGAGCAGTTTTTCAATAACTCCAATCTTGCTGGAAACCTTAGAACCGCCGATTATAGCAGCTAAAGGACGCTGAGGATTGTCGATCGCACTGCCGAGATATTGCAGTTCCTTCTCCATCAAAAACCCAGCCACAGAAGGACTCAGATACTTAGTAACGCCCTCTGTAGAAGCGTGAGCCCGGTGAGCCGTACCAAAAGCATCGTTGACATACAAATCGGCCACAGAAGCTAAATTCTTAGCAAATTCCGGGTCGTTTGCCTCCTCCTCTGGGTAGAAGCGCACATTTTCTAGCAAAACCACATCGCCATCTTGCATCGCGGCGACTGTAGCAGCGACTTCATCGCCGATGCAGTCATCAGTCTTTTTGACTTCTTTACCCAACAATTCCGACAGCCGTTTAGCAACCGGTGTCAAGCGCAACTTCTCCGTCACACCCTTGGGACGGCCGAAGTGGCTGCACAAAATCACCTTAGCGCCCTTGGAGGCTAAATCTTGAATTGTCGGCAGAGCCGCCCGGATGCGAGTATCATCGGTGATATTGCCGTTGTCGAGCGGCACGTTAAAGTCCGCCCGCACCAATACCCGTTTGCCCGATAAGTCCGATGCCGATAAATTTGCTACAGTTTTTTTTGTCACAGGATTAACCTCCTAATATGTGTGTTTTTGTCGAATTCCGTTGAAATGGCGGCACTGGTCACTTGCACTTAGGCCTCGGACGCATTCAACCGCGTCCGTACAAAAAACGGAAGATGAAACAAACGGCACTGATTGGCTCAACGTAAACATTTTATCGGAGTCCGCGTCCCGGAGATGCGCAGTATGTTCAAGACTGTCTTATTTCCTATAGATCAAAGCCGAGAAGCCCGCGAAGCTGCCGAAAAGGTGGTCAATATCGTGAAAACCTACGCCTCTCGCTTAGTTATTCTCTCGGTAGTCGAACCCCCAGCCGAGGAGGCCGACGCCCCGGCCCGAGAGGTGATGACTTCCCCCGAAGCAGTCGCCAAACTTCTGTCGGAGGCCCAATCGATGTTTTCCCAGCAGGGAATTGAAGCTGAAATCATCGAACGGGAAGGCAAACCTGCTTTCACGATTTGCGATGTGGCTGACGAAATTGGGGCCGATTTGATTGTGATGGGCTGTCGGGGGATGGGTTTAACCGATGATGGGGCGTCTGACAGCGTTACCAATCGGGTGATCAATCTGTCTCCTTGTGCAGTTTTGATTGTGCCTTAGTCATTAGTCATTAGTCATTAGTCACGTGTTATATCATGTCTGACTAAATAAACGTAGATTCTGTAGGGGCGGGTTAACCCGTATCTATTATGTAAATCCAGGGTATGCGTAAACTCGCCCTGACACAGGGACTAATGACTGCTGACTAATGACTAATGACTAATGACTAATGACTAATGACTGCTGACTAATAACTAATAACTAATGAAAATTCACTGGTATCCCGGTCACATTGCCAAAGCGGAACGGGCATTAAAAGAACAGCTAAAGCGAGTAGATGTGGTGCTCGAAGTCCGAGATGCCCGCATTCCCTTGGCTACTTTTCACCCCCAAATGCCGAGCTGGGTGGGCGGCAAGGCGCGAGTCTTGGTCATCAACCGCATGGATATGATTACGCCTCGATCGCGCGAGGCGTGGGAAATATGGTTTGAATCACAGGGGGAAACTGCGTATTTTACCAATGCCGAGCACGGTCAAGGAGTAGATGCTGTCGCAGATGCCGTGCAGAATGCAGGGGTGCAGCTAAATAAAAGAAGGTTCGATCGAGGTATGCTCCCGCGTCCAGTCCGGGCGGTGGTAATGGGATTTCCCAATGTCGGAAAATCCGCTTTAATTAATCGGCTGTTAGGGCGGAGAGTCGTGGATAGTGCCCGCAGAGCTGGAGTAACTAAATCGCTCCGATGGATTCGCATTTCCGACGAAATTGAATTATTAGACGCACCTGGAGTGATCCCAACCCGAATTAACAATCAAGAAAATGCCATAAAATTAGCTATTTGCGAAGATATTGGCGAAGCAGCTTACGACAATCAGGTAGTAGCAGCAGCGATGGTAGATTTGCTCCTAGGGCTTGAGGCTGCTGATGACACGTTGATATCACTATCTGGTTTCAAATCCAGGTATAAATTAGATCCAGCCTCTAGTAATGGTGAAGATTATTTGCACGAGGTCGCAAAAGACAAGTATAAAGGAGATGTCGAACGAACGGCGCGGCAGATGTTAAACGATTTTAGAACTGGTGTGTTGGGTCAGCTTTCTTTGGAGTTGCCGCGGGCTTGATAAAACTCGTGCCATACAACTAATCAGGAATGGTATTAAATAGGGATTTGCTGACGGTGATAATTTGAACTTCGTCTCCTATGTGTAATATTTTTTCTGCTGATTGCGGTGCGATTCGTGTGTTAACTATCAGCCGACTAAAGTGATTTAAATGCCCTTTCTTTACCAACTCAGGCATGATTTCCTTCTGCTTGGCTGTTAGTAGATTTTTAAAATTTAGATCGCCTGCTTTCGCCCCATAATTTGGCGTAGATAGGATACATGGCTGACGGGGATTAATAGCTTCAAATATTACTGTTCCTATTTTAAACCTAACAATTTCATTGGATTGTGAGAAAAGTTGGTCTTCCCAAAAAGCCGGGACATCTCCTATTTCAATATTAGCTCGCAAGCGCTGGCGCATCTCGTTAACGCAAACTCTCGGGAACCAAGATGCAACTTCGGCAATTGTTTCGGTACTGATAATGCTTGGCCCTGGTGCAGTGGTATCGTCGGGAAAACCAGTCAGCAAGTTTTCAATTAACTTGACGGGGAAACCGAAGTAGTTGCTCAACCAACATTCTACTCCTGGGCGTTCTCTATCTACATGAAAAAAAAATTCTTGTTCGGTGTCTTGTATTTTCAGGCCGGCAATTCTCTTTTTCATGTCAAAGGATAAGTGTAGAAAACGGACTCCGCTGTTGCGCTTAGTGTTAACTAATTCTCCTGCTGCATCGCAGATTGCAAAAGAGCGATCGCCTTCTAGAGCTCCGCTGGCTAGAATAGTGGCTTGACTGACTGCTATGCCGTCAAGGGACTTAACCGGATAGATATGAATGCTGGCGACGTAAGACATTTCGAGCCATTGATAAATAATTGTCGTTTTAGATACATTCTAGCATTCCCTGCCGGCAGAAGGATGACCGCAGTTGACTTGGTGAAATAAAATATGAATGAAATAAAAAGGGGTAACTTTTTTGAAGTTTACATGTGGTCGGAGCAGCTTGTAAAGAAAAATCAAAGAAGTCTGGCTGAGCTTGTGGTAGATATTATGCTCTAAAATAGAAAAAATTCAACAATTGAACCGAGTTATAAGCAATGACTGAAAGCGGAAGTAGAGGCATGATTTCGAGACGTAATTTAATGTTGAAGGCTGGTGCAGGGATGCTGGCGGCAAGCTTGGCACCTGCGTTTTTACAAGCCGAAGCAGCAAAGGCCGAGGCAATCTCTGAGCTTACTCCCGACCGTGCTCTTCAGAAATTGATGGAGGGAAATCAACGCTACATTCAGCAAAAACGGACATTTCCCGACCAAGCCCGATCGCGAATTGTAGAGGTAGCACAGGGTCAACATCCGTTTGCAACCATCCTGGCTTGTTCTGATTCGCGGGTTGCTCCCGAAATTATTTTCGACCAAGGATTAGGGGATTTATTTGATATCCGAGTAGCTGGCAATTTTCTCGACGATGTGGTTCTCGGGAATATAGAATATGCCGCCTTAGAATTAGGCGTGCCGCTATTAGTAATTCTGGGTCACGAACGCTGCGGTGCTGTCAAAGCAGCTTTAGATGGCAAAGCTGTTCCGGGTCACATTAGCACTTTGGTGGCGGCGATTCAACCGGCAGTTGATTCGACCAAAGGTCAAAAAGGCGATGCCTGGGATAACGCAGTCAGAGCTAATGTGAAAAGGAATGTAAATAACTTACAATCCTCGTCGCCTATTTTAGCTGAAGCAGTCAAAGCGGGCAAGCTTAAAGTTGTTGGGGGCCGCTACGATTTGGATAGCGGCACAGTAGAGATAATTGCTTGATTTTGCTGGTTGCATCTCATATCTTGGAATATTTTTAATGAACAGGCTTTCCGGCCTGTTCCACAATCCGAGAATTTGATTGTGGGGAGTAGGGTTGGGCATCCTGCCCGCCCATAAAAGCCATAATCTCAGTTACATCAAACCCATTTCTTGCAGTCCCCGGCGCAGGCGTTCTGCCTCAAATGGGCGGCGCTGTTCGTGAAGGGCGATCGCTCTTTTGAATTCTGCTAAACTCTCTGGCATTTTGCCAATTTTCAGCAAGGCTACTGCCAAATTTTGATGAGCTTCGGCGTGTTCTGGATCGATTTTTATCGCTTGTCGGTAATAGGCGATCGCATCTGCTAAATTTCCGCCTGCCTTCAGCGTCAGTCCTAAATTATAGTGACCTGCTGCAAAATTGGGGTCAATTTTTAAAGCTGCTTTGTAAGCTTTTTCAGCAGATTTCAAATCTCCTTCATCTTTGAACAAATTGCCCAAATTATTGTAAGCACCCAACTTTAGGGGCGGGAACACATTTGTATTAATTGCCGCTTGATAGTGTTCTTTTGCTTTAACAAACTGCTGCTGCTGGCGATAAGCAATTCCCAAATGATAGTTCAGTTCGTAAACAATAGAATCATCAATGGCCTCCGCAGTCAAGCCTTTGGTTAATAAATTAATTCCCCGCCCAATTTGCCCAGTTTCTACATACAACGCGCCTAATTTGCTACAAGCATAAGCATCGTTTGGATAATAAGCGATATAGCGTTCCATTGCTGCTTGAGCTTTTTGGAATTTACTTTTTGCAGCGATCGCATCTTTTTGATAACCAGAGTGCCAAATTGCCACATCGGGGAGAGAAGCTATTTTCCAATTTGGTTCCCTGTGCAAAATCTCAGCCACGCTGTCGTCTACCATGGCGTGGTAAGGGCGAGAAAAGCGGATGTCATGGCGATTGCGAAACAAGCGCGACACTAGGGAATAAGGAGATTGAGAGGCACCGATTTCTTGGCGGATGAGATTGATTAGCAGCAGCCGATCGCTCGCAATTGCCTGCTTAATTTGAGGCACAATCTCCGGTACCAAAACCTCATCGGCATCCAACACCAAAATCCAGTCGCCCTGGGCGTGCTTCAGACACTCATTGCGCGCCGCTGCGAAGTCGTCGCACCATTCAAAGTCATAAACCCTCGCCCCGAATTCTCCGGCAATTTCACGAGTGCGATCGGTTGATCCCGTATCCACCACCACTATTTCGTCAACAACACCTTTAACGCTGTCCAAAGTGCGCGACAGTGTTGCCTCTTCATTCTTCACAATCATGCACAGAGTCAGATCCATCGGGCGCAAACTTTCCTCGTTTCACAGAATTATTGTAATTTTTTTACCAGTAAAACACAAAAAGTCCCAGAAAAAATTGTCCTATTTCCTTTTGGTTTGAGCATAAGTACATTTCTTCCCTAGAAAAATGGGGTTAACTGAGATGTTGCGCCATCCTCAATAAGCTTTTATGAACAGGCTTTCCGGCCTGTTCCACAAAGAGTGAATTTTCTTGTGGAACAGGCCAGAAAGCCTGTTAAGCGAGAATGGTGCAAGATGTGAGGTTAATTCTTTTGAGATATTAAAAAGCCTCAAACTCCGACGATTCATGAGAAATCCTACCACTTTCGGTTCATCCCTGCGGTAGAGGTAAAGGCTCGATAGGGGTTGTTATTCTAAGAAGATAAGACAAGGCACAAGAAAAGTTTAAGTATTCAGGAGAAAAAGACATGGGCGGTATTATTGCTTGGATCGTTTTAGGACTCATTGCTGGTGCGATCGCCAAAGCCATTTATCCGGGAACTCAAGGCGGCGGTTTTCTGGCAACAACAGGTTTAGGAATTTTGGGCGCCCTAGTGGGAGGTTATCTAGGTCAAATGTTCTTTGGGACTAGCGGGGGAGCTTCCTTCGGAGCATTGAGTATACCCAGCATAGCTTTTGCAGTCATAGGTGCGATCGTTCTACTTTTCATCTGGGGATTGTTAACTCAGCGTGCTGCATAACAAATATGGCCAATTCCCAGTCGCTCGACTTTTAGGGTATTCATAAACCCGGTTTCTTGGAGAAACCGGGTTTTTCAGTTGTTGGTAGGCTGCGTCAGCCTACTCATACCAAATCCGCGTTAAAAATCCCGATCGGACTCAGCGCTTGCAACGGTTCAAGAGCAAAACTTTCGTCCGAACAGAGGGGGACTGAAGAATAAATGGGTAAAAATCCCGGATTTGGTATCAATTAATCAATCCGCAAATTGAAAGGCAAGCGAACATAAATCCCCTGCGGGTCGTTCATCGACTTGATCACAGCCAATTCATCTTGCATTTTCTTGAATTCCGCCGTTAGCGGGTCGAGTTTGGTGGCTGGTTTCAACACGTGAACGCCTGAAATTCTTTCCAAAATTCGCTCCTCCAAACTGCGGCGTTTTGGATATTCTTCCAACTTCCAATCGTCGCCGAGTTTAGCTTGCTTCGCCGCCTCTCTGACAGCATCTTCAAGCCCGCCAATTTCATCGACTAAACCCAACTGTTTCGCAGCCGTACCAGACCACACTCTGCCTTGAGCAATTTCTTGTACCTTAGTTTTCGGCAGTTTGCGGGAGTCGGCGACTTTAGTAATAAATTGATCGTAAATGCGATCGACTCTCCTCTGAATATTCGCCAATTCTTGAAGGTTTTTCGGGCGGGAAACCGTGTTAGTATCCGCAAAGCGGGCGGTTTTTACCACGTCCCAAGTCAGGCCGTTGTTAGCAGCCAACTTTTCGGCGTTGAACAGCATTCCAAAAACGCCGATCGAACCGGTAATCGTATTGGGTTCGGCAAAAATGCGGTTGGAACCCATCGAAATCCAATAGCCGCCGGATGCTGCTAAATTGCCCATTGAAACAATAACTGGTTTCTTTTTCCCCGTCAGCATCACTTCGCGTGCAATTACTTCGGCCGCCGTCGCGCTACCTCCGGGACTGTTGACGCGCAAAACGACCGCTTTTACGTCGTTATCTTCTCGGATTTTCCGCATTTCTTTAGCGATGCGATCGCCTCCTACTTCAGTCGGGCCCCCTTCGCCGTCTACAATCTCTCCCTCAGCGTAAAGTATAGCAATTTGGTTTTTCTTATCAGCGCGAGTTGAGTTTTTATTCTCAGCAATTCTCGCGTAGTTTTTCAAACTAATTTGCTTGAAAGAGTTGTTTTCGCGATCGATTCCTGTGAGTTTTTTGAGTTCTGTCGATATTTCGTCAAAGTATACAACTTTATCAACTAACTTGCTTTTGAGAGCTTCGTCAGCCATCAAAATTCCGCCTTTATCTGCAAGCGCTTGCAGTTGCGGAACAGTCACTTTGCGACTAGGGGCGACAGCTTTCAGGTATTCTCCCCACATATCTCCGAGCAACTTTTGAGTTTGCTGGCGATTTTCGGGACTCATTTTTGTGAGCAAAAACGGCTCAACGGCTGACTTGTATTTGCCGACGCGAGTCACTTGCACTCCCACGCCGTATTTTTCCAAAGCACCAGTGAAAAACATTGCCTGACTGCTAAAACCGTTGATTTCCAAAGCGCCGTAAGGATTGACTGCAATTGTATTAGCTACAGAACCGAGGTAATAATCTCGCTCATTCCAGTCCATCTGATAAGCAAAAATGGGTTTTTTGGCATCTCGGAAACGCTGCAATGCCGATCGAACTTCTTTGAGATTGGCAAACCCGCTGCTGCTCGAATCCGACCTGCCTTCGAGATAAATGCCAACGATTTTCGGGTCTTTTTTAGCAGATTCGATCGAGTCTAAAACAGTCCGTAGCGTCACAGCATCGCCGGAATCGTCCGAAAGCACATCTTGAATCGCTGCGCCAGTGCTACGGCTCGGTTTGCTGTCGGTGATATTTGAAGAAAGGTCTAATACCAATACAGACTTATCTTTAACTTGGGGGCCCGAATCCTTAGACGACGATGCCGCCATAGCAATTAGCAGTACCAGTCCTCCCAATCCGATGCTGCCCAGCAGCAACAGTCCTAGGAAGGTTCCTAGTAAACTTGCACAAGTATATTTTAGGAAATCTTTCATTAGATAATTGGTAATTAGTGATTAGTTATTAGTCATTAGTTATTAGTCATTAGTTGTTAGTGAGAGCAAATCCGGTTAAAGCGGAATGATAGCGAGCGTGTGAGCGGGAGGCTCGCACTGCACTCGGAAAGATATTATTCCCCTGCCAGCGGAAACGATATTATTGGTAATTCCTGCAACGCCGGATTTACCAATTATCCGCTGTCGTTAGTTATTAGCTAATGACTTTTGACTGCTGACTAATGACTTTTGACTGCTGACTCACTTTTATCTTAACCTTTCCAAAACCCCAGAATGTTTTAACTCATCCAAGTTAGCGCAGCCAGTACAGAACATCACTGTGGCGATTTCTGCAATCAAAACTTCAGCTAGGAGGGCTGCGGCTGATTCCGATTCTGCTGCAGCTTGCAGAAACGGCCGCGCCAGTCCGGCAATATCCGCGCCAAGGGCGAGAGCTTTCGCTGCATCCAACCCATTCTGCAAGCCTCCAGAGGCAATCAGGGGAACATCCGGCGCTACGGCGCGGGTGCTGACAATGCACTCGGCTGTTGGTATTCCCCAGTCGGCAAAGGTTGCGCCCAACCTGCGCTGCTTGCCATCTTTAGCTCGCTCTCCTTCTATTTTCGCCCAAGAAGTGCCTCCGGCCCCGGCAATGTCGATCGCACCTACCCCTGCAGCGAGCAATTTCTTTGCCATCTTTCCTGAAATACCGTTGCCGACTTCTTTAGCAATAACTGGTACTGGTAATTTAGCGCACAATTTTGCAATTTTATCTAGCAGTCCTTTAAAGTTAGTATCGCCTTCGGTTTGAACGCACTCTTGCAGCGGATTGAGGTGCAAAATCAGGGCATCTGCTTCTAAAATATCAACAATTTTTTGGCACTCTTCCAAACCGTAATTGTAGTTTAATTGAACTGCTCCGATATTGGCAAATAGCAGAATATCTGGAGCGCGACGACGGACGGTAAATGTAGGAGCTAGTTGAGGATTTTCTACGACGATTCGCTGGGAACCAACTCCCATTGCTAGTTTGTATTCTTGAGCGACATCGGCGAGGCGATAATTGATTGTCTGGGCTAATTCTGTGCCACCTGTCATCGAGGAAATTAGCAGAGGAACGGCTAGTTTTTTGCCGAGAAATGTGGAGGTTAAATCGATTTGGGTGCGATCGAGTTCTGGCAAACAGCAGTGATCAAAACGGTAGCGTTCGAGTCCGCTGGTAGTTTCGCGAAATTGTACGTCTTCTTCGAGGCAGATCCGCAGGTGGTCTGCTTTGCGAGTTTCGGTTTGCGAGGGGGAGGTTAGCGGCAAGTTCACAGTGGCTATTTGGGGAAAGAGTTGTGATTTGGGAATATAGCAATTTTATTTCATTTTTGAATTTTTTAATGAACCGCAGAGAGCGCAGAGGAGAAGACAAGAGAGATGTTGACAAATCCTGCCAGGGTTGCTGTATTATCCAGGAACAGTCAGCGGCATTCCGTTATCGGAAGGTTTTAACTTGAGTAAAAAAGGAACTGCTTTTTGCACCCATGCTTTGACTGATGTGTAACTTGCCGCATCTTCGCCGAAACAAATTTCCAGCATATCAGTGTGAATTATCCCCGGATTTAAAGGAACTGCTGCCATACCTGCGGGCAATTCTTGAGCGAGCGATTGCGTAAGTCCTTCTATTGCCCACTTAGAAGCGCAATAGGGCGCGACTTCCGGCGAAGTTGACCTTCCCCAACCAGAACTAAAGTTGACTATTATACCGCTTTTTCGAGCAATCATTGCCGGGACAAAGTGGCGAATTACATTAGCAGTACCTTTAATATTAACATCTATTAGCTGGGAAAATTCTTCGCTGCTGACTAACCAAAGCGGCGCGGGATTGTTGACTAAACCTGCATTGTTTATGAGCAAATCTGGTGGCTCTTTTTTGGTCAGCATTTCTGTTGCCCATGCTTTTACTCGATCGTCGTTGGTGACATCCAAAGCAGTAAAATGGTGGGGCGCACTATATTTTTGTTGGAGTTTTTCCACCGCTTCGGAAGAACGGGCGCATCCCACAACTGTATGTCCCAATTCAATAAACTTTTCGGTCATGGCAAGACCGAGACCGCGACTGGCTCCAGTAATTACAATTAATTTTGTCATTGATTTGCTCCAAGTTTGACATTAAGTAATACAATACATATTGACGGGCAAATTGACAAATCGATCGCAGGAGAAAGCATGAAAGTAAAAGCAGCAGTTGCTCGCAGTGCCGGCCAACCTCTGAGCATTGAAACGGTAGATCTGGATGGGCCGCAGGCTGGAGAGGTGCTGGTGGAAATTAAAGCCACGGGTGTTTGTCACACTGACGCTTACACTCTTTCTGGTGCCGATCCTGAAGGTTTGTTTCCTGCTATCTTAGGCCACGAGGGAGCCGGGATTGTCGCAGAAGTTGGGGCGGGAGTCACCAGTGTCAAAGTGGGCGATCGGGTAATTCCTCTCTACATTCCTGAATGCCGCAACTGCGAAT
This sequence comes from Microcoleus sp. LAD1_D5, assembly GCF_036702115.1. Taxonomy (NCBI): domain Bacteria; kingdom Bacillati; phylum Cyanobacteriota; class Cyanophyceae; order Oscillatoriales; family Microcoleaceae; genus Microcoleus; species Microcoleus sp. LAD1_D5. The sequence continues at coordinate 67,314 of NZ_JAUBSA010000007.1, forward strand.
ATTGTTTGAGCAAAAAAACCAATCTCTGTCAAGCAATTCGCGTGACTCAAGGCCAGGGAGTGATGCCCGACGGCACGAGTAGGTTTTCTATAGATGGGCAGAAACTTTACCATTACATGGGAACTTCTACCTTTGCTAATTATACAGTATTGCCGGAAATTGCGGTAGCAAAAATTCGCGAAGATGCTCCTTTTGATAAAGTTTGTTTGATCGGCTGCGGCGTCACAACTGGCATCGGCGCGGTCATCAATACTGCGAAAGTAGAGCCTGGTTCTAATGTGGTAGTTTTCGGTTTGGGCGGCGTCGGTTTGAATGTAATTCAAGCGGCTCGCCTGGTGGGAGCTAACATGATTGTCGGTGTAGACTTGAATCCTGATAAGCGAGAGATGGCAGAAAAATTCGGCATGACTCACTTTGTCAATCCCCGCGAAGTGGAAGGCGATTTAGTGCCTTATTTAGTAGATTTAACCAAAGGCGGAGCAGATTACAGTTTTGAATGTATCGGTAATATTAATGTGATGCGCCAAGCTTTGGAATGCTGCCACAAAGGTTGGGGCGTGAGCGTAATTGTCGGGGTAGCGGGAGCAGGTCAAGAAATTAGCACACGCCCGTTTCAGCTAGTAACTGGCCGCGTTTGGAAAGGCACGGCTTTTGGGGGGGCAAAAGGCAGAACTGATGTTCCTAAGATTGTTGATTGGTACATGGACGGTAAAATTGATATTGATAGTTTGGTATCTCAGGTAATGCCGATCGACAAAATCAATGAAGCCTTTGACTTAATGCACAAAGGCGAATCAATTCGCACAGTTTTGACTTTTTGAATGGGAAGGAAGAAGGAAGATAGGACTTACGGAAAAAGTGGTTTTACGCGCTACCTATAGCCGTAGGGTAGACGGCTGCACCCTACATAAGTTCTCTCTTCTCTCTGCCTCTGCGTCCTCTGCGCCCTCTGCGGTTAATAAAAAAATCTCATTCACAAATGAAATAGAATTAATATGATATCAGAATCCCTAAAACTGCACAAAGAACAGAAAAGTTTCGGTGGCAGACTCGGATTTTACAGCCATCAATCCTCAACCTGCAACAGCGAGATGAAATTCGCCGTTTATCAGCCGCCGCAAGCTTTATCTCAACCCGTACCAGTTTTGTATTTTCTATCAGGTTTAACCTGCACGGAAGAAAACTTTATGGCAAAAGCGGGGGCGCAACAATTTGCGGCAAAATACGGGTTAATGCTGGTTGCGCCCGACACTAGCCCGCGCAATACTGGCATCCCCGGTGAAGATGACGATTGGGATTTAGGAAGTGGTGCGGGTTTTTATGTTGATGCGACAGCCGCACCTTGGAATTCTCACTATCGAATGTACAGTTATGTGGTTGATGAATTACCGAATTTAATCGCCGAAAATTTTCCAGGGATACCGGAAAAACAGGGGATTTTCGGTCATTCGATGGGCGGACACGGGGCTTTAATTTGTGCTTTGAAAAATGGATCTAGCTATCTTTCAGTTTCCGCTTTTGCGCCTATTTCCGCGCCAATGCGCTGCCCTTGGGGACAAAAAATATTCGGGCACTACCTCGGTGGCGACAAAGAGATGTGGAAGGCTTGGGATGCTAGTGAATTGGTGCTTGAGGCGCAATACAACCGTCCGATTCTGATTGACTGCGGCACTGCTGATTCGTATCTGACTGACGGGCAGTTGTTGCCGGAAGTGTTGGCGGAGGCTTGTGCAAAAGCGGGACAGCCGCTAACTTTAAGGATGCAGGAAGGTTACGATCACAACTATTATTTTGTGGCGAGTTTTATCGAGGATCATATTCAATTTCACGCGGCTGCTTTGTGTGAGTGAACTTTAGTTTGTAGTAAGGACTTTAGTCCTTAAACCTAATTTCATTGTGCAGCGCACTCCAGGGGACTAAAAGCATATCAGCTATTTGCGATTGTCCTCTAGCCCTGTAGATATCCATAGCTTTCTCAAAATCTTCAATTCCCCCCTGTAAATCTCCTGTTCCACTTCGAGCAGTAGCACGAATCATGTAAGCTTCTACAAAGTCAGGATTGAGATTTATTGCTTGAGTAAAAGCTGCAACTGCTTCCTCGTACAGCCCCCTGCGACCGAGGTCGAATCCTTGTTCGTAAAATTCTCGAGCTTCCATCGCATTTCTTAATTATCGATGTAGTTAATTCTGGAGCGTCGATATAGAAGTTTTTAAGCCGATGAAATAGAGCAGACGGGTGTAAGGACACGGCAGTCCAGTTGATGGTTTGTAGTGAGGAATTTAGTCCTTAAAAGAAGGACTGAACTCCTCACTACAAACGGTTAATTTAGGTCGATGGGAAATACCCAGTCTTGGTAGTTACTATCGCGATTTTCGATGATTCCCGTGAGTTTGTGCAAGAGTTTTTCTGTGAGGGGTCTGTCTTTCGGCAAATGATAGTTTTCGACTCGCTTAATTGGGGTAATTTTGGCGGCGGTTCCGCAGAGGAAAATCTCGTCTGCAATCAATAATTCTGATCTATCAACTGGTCTTTCTATGACTTCAATTCCTAAGTCTCTGGCGATTGTGATTACGCTGTCTCTGGTAATTCCTTCGAGAATATCTTGCTCGAAACCGGGAGTAACTAATTTACCGTTTCTGGCGACAAATATGTTCATTCCTGAAGCTTCGCTGACTTTTCCCTGAGTGTTCATCATAATTGCTTCGTCGAAGCCGGATTCTACTGCTTCGGTTTTGGCTAAAGCTGAGGTGATGTAGGCGCCGCTAATTTTACCTCTTAAGGGCAAACTGCGGTCTTCTTGGCGATACCAAGAGCTAATTCTACAGTTGACTCCTTCTTTGGGCAAATAATCTGAAAGTTCTAATCCGTAGACAAAAAAGTCGGTTTCTACGTTGTGCAGTCGGGGGGCAATTCCTAAACTGGATGTGTAGATAAAAGGGCGGATATAAAATGATTTTGTGGGCTGGTTTTTCTGGACAAAATCAATTATTATCTGTTGAATTTTGTCGGCTGGCAAATCGCAGTGGAGGAAGCTGGCACTTTGACTTAATCTTTGACAGTGGCGGTCTAATCTAAATAGCAAGATTCGATCGGCATTTTGGGGGTCTGGAATTCCCCGCAACCCGCCTAAAACTCCGGTTCCGTAGTGCAGTGCGTGGGTGGCTATGGAAATTTTGGCGTCGGTAAATGGGAGAAATTGGTTTTGAAAGTAGGCAATTGGTAGAAAACTATCCATGATTCAAGCTGGAGATGAGTTTTGCAGTCCGGGAGGAAAGCTGAATTTGGTTATATTACCATAAGTTATACCATTTTAGATTTTAGATTTTAGATTTTAGATTTACAATGACTGATTAGATATAAGTTTGGAGGTGGTCTAAAGTTACCTTTCTTTTATTAAATGAGATGAGTATTGTGTGATTCGAGGGAGCGATAAAATAATATAAAATGCGGTCATTTGGGTTGATAATTGTTTTGGGAAAAAGTGCGATCAACTACAAACAAAAATCAACCAAGGGGCAACTATGGCACGTAAATGTTTCATCATTGAAATGGGGATGGGTATAGACCAGCACGGGCAGGAACCGACTGTAGCCTGTGCAAGGGCTGTACGGAATGCGATCGCCCATAATGCTCTCCTAGGCGTCTGGGAAGTGGCGGGTTTGAGCGACCCCAATCAGATGATTGTTGAGGTTAAGGTGGCTGTTCCTTACCCGGAACAAGTGCGGGAACAGGAGGTGTTGGCGGTGCTCCCTTTTGGCAGCAAAACTCTGATTGTGGAGCAAGGAGGCATGATTGTGCCAGGAAGGGCGATCGCCTCTCTGAATGATAAAAATGATGAAATGCTAATCGCTGTGGCGGCTGTGACTGTTTTTGTGGACACTGAGGACTAGCTAATTTGGTGTTGTTGGGATAAATAGCCCGATCGCACTTGCTTGTTTCCGCGATCGGGCGATCGAACGCCTGTCTGTTAAAAAATGATTAATTTAGACTAAGTTGTAGGGTGCGTCATGAGAGATGGCCTGAAATATCCTAGAAAATCTGAGGCTCTGAGGCACGCTATAACTTAGTCTGTTCAACGCTAAGATTTATTGGCGCCTAAGTAAGTCGGCGCTTTAAAACGCAACTATGTAAACGATGTAAAGTGTCCAAATGCTTTCTACTGGCTAACTTAAGCCTATTTACATACGGTTACATTATTCGGTTTAATCCCGCCTATCTACTTACCTACTTAATTTTTAACTTTTAAGTGATAATTTTTAATTCCTCAGGCGACCGGGTATGTAAGCAATCCAGCAAAACCCTACGATTAATAACAGCCACGTCACGGTAATATTGCTGCCCAACAAGTTGCGGAGAAAATCTTCCATTGTTCTCAAAAATTATAGGGTTTAAAAGAATTTATTACTGTTCCCTCTCCCAGCACAAAAGGTAGAGTCCGATCGCCTAAAACCCGATCGGACTCTACCTCCTCTACCTCCTATTGGGGCTGGCTGGTATCTGCCAACATTTGGTTAACCATTTGCAAGTGCGCCTGAAGGTTCGGCAACTTCTGGGTGGCCCACGCCTTCAAGTCGGGATCTTGTCCCTGTTGAGATTGAGCCTGAAACAGAGCAATAGCCTGAGTGTGGCTCTCGATCATAGCCTGCTTGTAAGCGGTGTCAAAACTTGTACCGGATAGTCCGGAAAGTCGATCCATCAAAGCTGTGTTCTGGGTACTCATGTCGGTTGGCAATTCAACCTGCTTTTGCATTACTAACTGCATCAATTCTTGATTTGCCCGAGTGTGTTCCTCAACCATTTCTTGCCCGTATTGTTTCACGCCAGCACTAGAACCGCGCTGCACTGCCAATCTGCCGAGCTCCACTTCCAGCATACCAATTTGACCTGCTTGCATGACAAAGTTTCTGTCTTGGCTGCTGAGAGAATTAGGTGAAGTTTCGCCACCTGTGGGAGTGTTGGGAGAACGGCTGGGATTGTTGTTGATGGGGGTATTTGGAGAACGGCCGGGAGTGTTGTTGGTGGGGGTATTTGGAGTGTTGGGAGAACGGCCGGGAGTGTTGTTGGTGGGGGTATTTGGAGTGTTGGGAGTAGTAGCATCGTCGGTAGCATTATCAGCAAGCTCAAAAACCCGATCGCCCGACTGGTTGAAGCCGTGACTCTGGCGGTTTAATTCTGCAAATCCCGGCACAGCTATCAAGGAACTAACGCCGGCAATTCCGGCAACTGTTACTAATTTTTTGAACAAATTTTTGCGATTGAGTGAAGTCATGAATTTCTAGGCCTCTAAGTTTTCAAAATTACGTGAAGCGAAGCTATCCCGTAGGGAATCGCCCGAAACTAGCGATGGGAGGGTGTGCTGTTTTTCCGAAACAAGTTGAGCAAACCAAACGCGCCCAATGCACCCAGCCACCCGAAATTGTTGGGGCTATCGCGCCGAGCACTCAAAACTCCAGAATTAGTATCAGCCGGCGTGGATGTGGTACCACTCGTACCCGTTGTACCGGTTGTACCCGTGCCACTCGTACCCGTTGTACCCGTTGTACCCGTGCCTGTTGTACCCGTTGTACCCGTTGTACCCGTGCCTGTTGTACCCGTTGTACCCGTTGTACCCGTGCCTGTCGTATCGGTTGTACCGCTTGTACCCGTGCCTGTCGTACCGGTTGTACCGGTTGTGCCCGTGCCTGTCGTACCGGTTGTGCCGGTTGTACCCGTGCCTGTCGTATCGGTTGTGCCCGTGCCAGTTGTACCGGTTGTACCGGTTGTGCCCGTGCCTGTCGTATCGGTTGTGCCGGTTGTACCCGTGCCTGTCGTATCGGTTGTGCCCGTTGTGCCCGTGCCACTCGTACCGGTTGTACCGGTTGTGCCCGTGCCACTCGTACCGGTTGTACCGGTTGTGCCCGTGCCTGTCGTATCGGTTGTGCCCGTGCCAGTTGTATCGGTTGTACCAGTTGTGTCGGTGCCCGTACCAGTTGTGCCCGTACCAGTTGTGTCGGTGCCTGTACCAGTTGTGTCGGTGCCTGTACCAGTTGTGCCTGTACCAGTTGTGCCTGTACCAGTTGTGCCTGTACCAGTTGTGCCTGTACCAGTTGTGCCCGTACCGCCTCCAGGACCCCCTCCAGCACCGCCGCCTGACTGGGCAGAAGCAGGCACTGCTAAGGAAACCGTTGCTAAACCTAAAGTACAAGCGCTTGCTAAAACAACTTTCAACAATTTAGAAGATTTCATGGTAATTCTTGCTTTTACGTAGAGTCCTGCGATCGCTTGTGATGCCAAAACCGCAGGGTCAAATTGACAGCGTAACGTGCAGCTTTTCTAACATTTGCTGCGGGATAATGAAAGTAAGGGAGCAAATTTAGTCCCCTTCCCTGGATTATTTTTCCCTGGTCAATTACACCGCAGCCTTAATAGTTTATAAGCTATTACGTATCATTCAAGTTCGCCATTCATCTTTAGGAATATTTGGTAAAATGGCGTTTTATTTCAGGTGATGGATGATATTTGATGGGGCGGCCTACTAGCTAAATCAAAACTTACGCGCGGGGGATAGAAACCGGGTTGAACTGAAAAATTTGGGGTTGAATAACGAGACATATACGCATCAACCGGGTTTCTGAGACAAGCGCGCTGATCTTCCCATAAAATTTCCCCGGCTGCTGGTGCTTTGAGGCAGAAATTCTTGATTTTATCACCGTCAATTTTGGGTTAGCGCTCCGCCAGATGAGTTGGTTTAAAATTTTTTTGAGCGCTATTTTTCCTTAACTTGCTGCTGGCAATTTGGGCACTGACAGAATACCGCTCAAACTTTCCTAGGAAACTAAATTATCTCAAAACGCCCGATCGACCTTTCCGAGTCGCAAAAGCGCCTGCAAACCCTCAACAGCAAGGCGTTTGACTGGGCTTTGACTGGCGTAAAACAGGAAGGCGAACTCAGGGCTATCCGAGTCGAACCCGCGCGACATTAAATTAACCAGCGACAGCGCACTCGTCAGAATTGCTTGTGAGTGCGATCGGCTAAACCCTGATATCCTATATCCTAAAGCCAAGACTATGCCAGAGAGCGCTTATTCCCTCACAGATTTCCCCAGCAGACATCAACTATGCTGCATCGAATTCTTGCCCGAAGTCGCTATCTAATGTTAAGCGCTTTTTCTAAGTTCGCAAGTTCAAAAGCCGAAATCAGATTAATTGCTGTTGGAGCGAGGAAATTACCCAAATTCTGCCCAACCAGCAACGCCAAGCCCATTGCCTTCTCGGATCAGAATAAATTTAATATTACATCTGTCCTCAGAATGATAAAAATGCGGTCTAAAACTTGCTTTTAGAGAGAGGAAAGTAGTGGCTTCTAGTATATAAGATTAAATTTATGTTTAATAATTAGAGGTCATTATGCCCGAACAACAATTTGATACCTTACCTTCAGAAGCACAAGAACTCCCCCAAGGGGCGAAACAAATTTTTCAGGCGGCTTTTAAGAGCGCTAGTGAAGATGGAATGAGCGCCGATGGTGCTACCAGCGTTGCTTGGAACAGCGTAAAATCTGAATACGTTCAAGGCGAAGGTGGCACGTGGCATCACAAGGGTGACGATACTAACCAAACCCGCAAATCTGTACAGTCTGGTGGCAATTAGTCATAAGGCATCACTTCTATCGTGTCCGCTAAAATAACCGTTATCCGGTGTGTAGTCAGGACTTCATTCCTGATTTTATGATGAGTGAAGTCCTCACTACCAACCAATGTGAGTAAAGTTATTCTAGCGGTCATGATATCGTCAGTCATTAGCAATGTATTCATCACAAGTGATGAATGCTTTACATTGATAGGTGTTGGAATCGCGGTGATCCAGAAGTTAATGCAGCCTGTTAATAGGCTGGCGCATATCCCATTGTAATTCGGCTAAAACGAGCAAGCTAAATACCATTAGGACTCCCGTAAATAGGAAAGACCAACCGTCGGTGTAAGGCAAAATCAAAATTCCCAACAGGTGAAATAAACTTGCTGCTAAGAGCGCGCGCGATCGCACTGCCCATCCAGTCCCAAAATACCCAATTCCGCTCATTCCTAACCACAGGGGACAGAGATTTGCCAACACTTTTCCCCAACTATAAAAAATGGCTAAATCGGTCAGCAGCAATCCTAATAACATGAGGATTACCCAACCGTAAAGCACCCAAATCAGGCGTTCTATTTTGACCCAAGAGTATGTCATGCTTACCATTGCTGCTGTACCTACGAGGCTGAGGGCTGACCACAAACCTGCTTGCAGCATCCAACTCACAGATAAAAATTGTGCAGTGCCGAACATGGGTATTAACAGCAAGCTCCACAGCAGGCAAGCTCGATCGAGACAAGTATAAAATGTTGAATAAAATCTCTCTTGACCAAGGGGAAACTGAACCTGCCAAAGCCCTTCTACATCCTGAACGTCAATGTTAAGCTGTTTGCGGCGCAGAGGTGGCACTGAATAATTAAAAAAGGTCATATCTGACACTATTAAAATTCACAAACAATTAGTTGCTTACATACTATTTCAACAGCAATCGCTCTAATTGCAATCTATCAATCGGATTAATTGCATTGATTTTCTTATATGTCGGCAGTAATAGTTACTCGCTCGCAGCAGGTAAAATAGGAAGAGAGATATCACAATTTCATAAAATAGCTCTTGGGATAGATGGCTGCAATATTACGGATTGGGTACTTTAAAAATAGTCAACTTTGTTACAGAATTTATGCTCACTTCATCCCATCCTCTGAAACAGGTATTCCACTGCCCGGAAGAATCGGATTTTTACGCGCACTGCTTGGAAAGTTTAGTATTAAATGCCAGCGATAATTCTCGACTGATCGTAGAGTTTGGTTCAGGAGAGGGAAGTCCAGTTATTAAGTCTTTGCTGAGAACAGAGTTTGACGGGAGAATACAGGGATTTGAGCTAAATAAAGTAGCGTGGAAAATTGCTCATTCTCAAATTAAAGAATATGAACTGAGCGAACAGTACACCGTCAACAATTGCTCTTTTTTTGATTCGCCTTTATACGAGTCGGCGGATTGTGTAATCTCAAATCCGCCTTACTTGCCGGCGGTGGATGATAAGATTTACCAGCCGTTGTTGCACGGGGGAAGTGATGGTTGTACAATTGCTAAAAAACTTTTATCTCTGGACTGCAACGAAGTTTTGCTGATGGTTTCTAGCTATTCTAATCCGGTGGGTTTGATCGATTATGCCTTGGATCGAGGCTACTCGGTGGCGAATTTTGAGATTGCACCTTTAAGTTTTGGGTATTATAGTTCGGAACCGAAGGTGAAAAGCGCGATCGCCCGTCTCCGAGAAGAGGGCATGGCTTTTTATTCGGAAAATATCTATCTGCTGGCTGGAGTTTTGTTTAAGAAGCAAGAAAAGTCGCAAAGAGATTTGTCGATCGAGCTAATTCAGTTAATGACAGCATTTTAAAATACAGCGGTGCCTCTGGGATGTTGCACCATTGTCAGCAACAGGCAAGATGCCTGTTCCACAAAGAGTGTATTTCTTGTGGAACAGGCATCTTGCCTGTTCCTCAAAGGCTTATTGAGAACGGTGCAAGATATAGGGTGCATCAGAGATTGAGGCACCCTACTATATAGCCGTTAATTCCGTTCTGCCGCTTGGATCGATCGCACTACAGCCGCCCCAGCCCGATCGCCGATCGACTTCTCCTGATCGTACCCCAACACCAGCTCCCAAGCCTCCTGCGGGTATCTGTCAACCAGCGGGATAGCCACTTCATCCAACATCCAGCGGCCGTGACGTTCGTCTTCTTTGATGTGCAGTTCCCAATAACCCATCGCAGCGTGCGAGAGACCCAGACGCTGGGCGGCGGCTAGATAATTGCGGTAAGCGACGGGCCCCGCCACCTCAAAATAAGTTAGTCCGCCGTTGTAGCGCAGAAAATGGCGCTTGCGTTCCGTCAGCAGGAAGTTGTGATTAATGCCTGCGAGCACTTCCCAAGGCACTAAATCGAAGTACGCTTCCGGTTCCGTACTCATCCCGAATTCTGCCAGCATTTGGGCAAAAAAGGTCGAGTGCTTGCGGGGAAGGCGACCGCCGCCGTATTCTTCGATCAGCACTCGCGTAAGGGTGCACTGAATTTCGTTGCCGGCACCGCCGAGGATGCGAGAAAGGCGGCTGGCTTCCACTAAACCGTCGAAAGAGGCGATCGCCAGTAGGTGTTTGTATCCCTCTTCAGTCATCTGTTCCCGCTGGTAGCGATCGAGCTCAGTTAGCGGAGGATCGACATCGGCGGCCGCGCGATCGCGCAGGGCTTGCTTGACATCCGGCAATTTTTGCAGCGCTGCAACGTCGATTTGTGCGATTTCCCACTGCTGCCAAGGTTCCTCAATGCGATCGCGCACGGAACGCAAATAGTGCGATCGCTCGTTATTGTAGCGGCGCAAATCGTCGTACCAAAACAAGTTGAGGCGGTTGATGCGATAAAGCACGCGCTGCAAGAAGCGGTGAGCGGCCTCATCGCCCGGTTCCTGTTGGTAAGCCGCTTGAATTGCATAGGCGATCGCGCTTTCAAAATCGCTGACAAGTAACGGTTTTGTCGCCACCGTCTTGTCTAAATCCTCGAGTTCTAGCAAATTGACAAATTGCCGATCGGCTGCTTCATAATTTGGGAGTACGGGTTGCTTTTTGGAAAGAGTCCGCGAGTCTGAAGAAGGAAGTATCTCTATCGTGTTTTGCATGGAATCAAGTTATGCTAACTCTAATTATTGTGCTGCCTGCCAAAACAGCCAACCGTTGCAGATTGCTGAGGATTATGGCTACTTAATTTCACGATAGCGAACCAGTCAGCCGCATACACCCTTCCATTGATAGAGATTTGACCGCTACCGTCTCATACCCTTTTCAACTTGTGAGTAAAGGTAACAACGTTTATGGAGAGTGGTATTAACTTATATCAGACTTCCTTCTCAATCACCTGTTTAGAAACGGGCTCTCCGGCCCGTCCCACAAAAACTAAATTTTCTTGTGAAACAGGCATCTTGCCCATTCTTGAAAAACTAAATTTTCTTGTCGAACGGGCCGGAGAACCCGTTCTTGAGACTGGTACAACCTCTGACTATCAACCTAGGCGATCGCGAAAATACTCCTCATACAAATTGCATCTCGCACTGCAATAATTGCCCTCCTGCTTCACCAACCCCATACTATTTAATTTAAAAGCCAATTCTAGCCTCGATTTCACTGGTTTTGGCGCACTAGAAATCTCTCTCATCGCCTCGATTAATTCTGGATATTTTTCTAAATTCCACAAATGCCTCCGCAAATGGTCGCTGTAAATTCCTGCCTCGGTTTTTGCCGAGTTCAGCAATTGATTTAAAGTCACATCTTGACGGGCAATGCGATACATTGCCAGCCGCACTAAATAGGGATGTCCTCCCACTAACGCCATCAATTCTGCAACTTCTGTAGCACTCCAACTTAGTTCGTGTCGCGCTGCTAAGTCTTGCACTTGCTGGGAGTTAAACTCAGGCAAATCAATCGGCAACCCCACATTAAACGGCGATTTATTCACGTCCAGCGGGATATAAACTTCCGTCGAATGCACCACAATCAAACGAAACTTTTTCCAAATATCTCGCCGTTTTGCTTCTTCGTGCAAAGCTCGCAATAACCCAAAGAAGTCGTCCGCAATTTCCGGCGATTCAAACAGGCGATCGCTCTCATCCAACCCTAACGTCAGAGGTCTTGAGGATTCTGACAGCAAATACTGTTCAAAATAAGCTTTGCAGCACTGATTGCTGCCAATCAAATCGGCTAATTCCCAACACTTGGGCAACTGCTCCAGCATTCCTAACTCTTGACCGATGCTAGCACAAAACCACTGCAAAAATGTATCTGAGTTAGCGAATATTTTCCGATTTGCTAGCTGAAAACTCAGCGCTACCGTGCGAGAACCTTGCTGTTCTGCATGATGCAAAATCCTCGCCATCAAGGAAGTTTTGCCCATTTGTCTGGGCGCTTTAATGCGGATCAGCGCTCCCGGTTGGGCGATCGTCTCGTAACACCGCGATTCTATCGGAGGGCGATCGATATAAAAACGAGAAGCTATTTCAACTTGTCCTCCCGGCAATTCAGGCGGCGCTGCTGGCAGGGGTTGAATTATTGACTGTTTGGTGCTAGTAATTACTTTCCATTCTACAGCCAATTCATGGTCGGCAGTTAACGATGTGCGACCTTCTTTGATAATGGTTAAAATTTGGGATAATAACTTAAATGAGTCGCCAACACCGCCCCACAGCCAAGGCTGAATTCCTGCTAAATAGCTCAGTAAATCAAAAGAAAGCGGTGTATTTAATTCAACGCAAATCGGTAAAATTGCTGGTTTATGACCAGTTAAATTGTGCAATTCTTTGGCTAGCTGCACTTGTTCCAATACCATTTCGCTAGCGGCCGATTCTTCGGAAATCAGCAACAGCAAATAATCGCAACGCTTTAGATATGAGGCTGAGTCGCTGCTGCTGTTAATAAAAAAGACTTCGTGGCCTCCCGCACTCAAAGCTTGGTGTAACTGCTGAGAAAGAGTGTTGTGTGAGGTCGATCCTCTTCGAGGGCTTCGCCAACGAGCGTTGGCGTTAGCGAAGCGATCCGAAGGAAAGCCCTCGAAGACGATCGCCACTTTTGCCCTCACCAGCACTACCTCCTCTGGCTCTGAATTCGCCTCAAAATCGGCTATATCGCGCCATTCCTGCCCCAATCCGCGACAAATTTCGATGAAATTGGCATAATCCACAGGTTTGCCATTCAGAAAATGGCTGACAGTAGATTGCGCCATGCCTAAATCCTCAGCCAAAATTTTTTGACTGGGAAAGCCATTTCTCAGGAGACAGGATTTAACTGCACGAATGCACTCTTCGCGCACCCTTAGCGATCGTGGCATTGCTTATAACAATCAAGACACTGAAACCATCATAAATGCCAACCGTCCCTAAAGTCGATGAAAAGTCGATGAAAAGTCGATGAATTTTCAAATAACTCAGTCGCCAACTCAAATAGCCACCTGATTAGATTAGAAATAACAAGGTTGAATCCCATCACAACGAGGTAAAAGCATTGTGTATTCTATCCTAATTTGGTCGCTGGCGTCAGCCACTAATCAACCAGGTTTCGCCTTCACCCCGCCCCTATTCTGGTTGCTGCTCGGAGTTGTGCTTAGTGCGATCGAGCTATTAATCATTAAAACTCAGCCCCAAAAATACAGATTTTACGTGCTAATGATGGGAGCTTCTGCTTTAATTGAATCCTTTATTTTGTGGAGAGGATCTGTAGCATTTCAGTTTAGTTGGGCGAACATAATGTATGAAGATTTTGACTGGCAAATCTTCTACTGGATGGGGATAGCCCTCGCGCTGAGCATCTGGATTCGACCGATTTTCATTTTTCGCAAAAAGTTTGTGATTCCCGAAGCAACCGAAGCGACAACAATCTCCGAAATTTTCCCCGGAGAAACCGGAATGGTGATCTATGAAGGGGCTTCGTGGAAAGCTCGCAACGAAGATTCCCAAGGGGCGATCGCACCCAGACAAAAAGTTTACGTTTTGCGCCGCGAAGGAAACACGCTGATTGTTGTACCTGACAGATTAATTCACATCAACAGCTAAACCTTGGCAGCAATCTCAATTCATCTTTAGTTCACAGCTTAAAATTACCAGGAGATTCACTATGTATCAGTATTTGTTGACGGTATTGTTTGCAATCACCGGAGTATCCTTAGCGAGCAGCGTCAAAATTGTCCGTCAAGGAGATGAGGCCTTAGTTGAAATTTTCGGGAAGTACGATCGCAAGAAACTCGAACCTGGCTTGACTTTTTTGATTCCCTTCGTCGAAACAGTCGCCTATAAACAAACTCTGCGCGAGCAAATTTTAAACCTGCCACCGCAAGAATGCACGACGCGCGATCGCCTTGCCATCACCGTTGAATTTATTGTTTACTGGCGAATTATTGACTTAGAAAAAGCTTCCTACAAGGTGCAGAATCTCAAGGAAGCGATGTTAAATATGCTGATTCTTTCAATTCGGACTCACATTGCGACATTATCTCTGGAGGAACTTTACACGGCTCGCAATGAAATCAATAATGCTTTAGTCGAGGAGTTGGATACAACGACAGATCCTTGGGGTGTGAAGTTTACGAGAGTGGAATTGCGCGATTTTGCGATCGGCAGTAAAGTGGTTCAGCCGACATCCATTGACCGGAAAGAAGTACAAAAGCTGCGAGCTTAGAGATTAGTATTCCCTCCTTTTCCTCGTTACCAGGCAGAGCCTGGTAACGCACATCCAGAGCCTCTGCCTCGCCGACTTTAATTCGCCTTGTATATACCATTTAAGGGGACAACACCATGACTAAAGATCAAGAATCAAGTATTAGCAATGCAGCTTATGGCGGTTGCGGATGCTTATTGCTTTTAATGGGCATTGGAGTAATTGGCGCGATCGCTCTGCCATCATTTCTGAATCAGGGTGGGAAGGCACCGCAATCCGAAAACAAACAGTATGTTGGCTCAATGAACCGCGCACAGCAAGCCCTATTTATAGAAAAAAGTGCTTTTGCTACTTCTTTTGATGCTTTAGGGCTTGGCATTAAAACAGAGACAACAAATTTCAAGTATTCAATTCGTGTCACTAAGAAAGCAGCATTTAATTATGGAGTATCCAAGAAAAATAACTTAAAAACTTATGTGGGCGGTGTATTTCTAGTTCCTGCTAAAAACTTTGAGCCAAATGCTGCTAAAGAGCAAATAACTACAACGTTCATTTTGTGCCAAGCTGATTTACCCGGTACAATTCAACCAGCGGAACCCAGCTATGAAAATGGTAAAATTGCTTGTGGTAAAGGAACAACACCAGTGACCAGATAATCTAACTATACGCAAGATAATGACAGTCGATTACCAATATCAAATCGGAGGCAGTCTCCCGCAAAATGCACCTACTTATGTAGTGCGACAAGCTGACTCTGAACTTTATCAAGCCCTCAAAGCCGGAGAGTTTTGTTACGTGCTCAATTCCCGACAAATGGGCAAATCCAGCTTGCTGGTGCGAACTGTACAAAAGCTCTCGGTTGATGGCATTGCCTGTGCTACGATCGACCTTTCGGACATTGGCAACCAGCAAGTCTCTCTAGATAAGTGGTACGGCGGCGTCGCTTACAAGCTATTGTGCAGTTTCAACCTGTTTAACCCAGTCGAGTTTATGACTTGGTGGCGGGAGAGAGAGTTGATGTCGCCGGTGCAGCGCTTAGGAGAGTTAATTGAAGAGTTGCTGCTGGCAAAACTTCCTCAACCTCTTGTCATTTTTATTGATGAAATTGATAGCGTTCTGAGTTTCCAAGAACCGCTAGATGATTTCTTTGCATTGATTAGATGTTGCTACAATAAACGCGCTCACAATTCAGAATACCAGCGCATTACATTTGCATTGCTGGGAGTAGCTACGCCATCGGATTTAATTAGCGATGCAACTCGCACGCCATTTAATATCGGTTTAGCTATTGAATTGCACGGTTTTCAATTACAGGAAGCTCTGCCTTTAGCAAAAGGGTTTGAGGGAAAAGTAGACAATCCTCAAGAGGTTTTAAAAGAGATTTTGGACTGGACTGGAGGGCAGCCATTTCTGACTCAAAAGCTTTGCAAGCTGATTCTGCACCATGTAAAAAGCTTAGCCTCTGCTTCTATTATATCAGACTCAACCGATGAAACCACGACTGAAATTTTCACTAAAAATCAATTATTAATTAGCGAGATAGTGCAATCTCATATTATTGATAATTGGGAATCGTCCGATGAACCAGTACACATCAAAACAATTCGCGATCGCCTTCTTAGAAATCAGCACCATGCCAGTAGGTTATTAGGATTATATCAAAAAATATTGCAACCCTTTGATCGCCCCCAAACCTACTTAAAAACGGGCGAGGAAGTGCCAGAACCCCCCTTGTTAAGGGGGACAGGGGGAATCGGGGCGGATGATACTCCCGAACAAACAGAATTGCGGCTGAGCGGATTAGTAGTAAAACGAGCCGGAAAATTAACCGTATCCAACCGCATTTACGCAGCTATATTCAGCCAAAACTGGGTAGAAAAAGCACTCGGCGACTTGCGCCCCTATGCCGAATCCCTAACAGCATGGATAGCTACAAATTGTCAAGACGAATCTCGCTTGTTGCGCGGTCAAGCATTGCAAGATGCGCGAGCATGGGCGGCTGGAAAAAGCTTGAGTACCCAAGATTATCAGTTTTTAGCCACTAGTCAAGAGGCAGAATTTGCAAAATTGCGCGATCGCGAACAGCAAACTCAAGCAGAAATAGAACTATTGCGTCGGGAAAACCAGTTATTAGAACAACTAACCCTAGAGCAAAAACTTAGAAAAGCTACTCAACTTAAACTCTGGCGCGAAGAACGACTGAAAGTACAAGTTTTCACGGTAAGTTCAGCATTACTGATTTCAATATTAATTTTTGCTTTTTGGATAAAACCATCAATTGAGGAAAGAAACAACAAAATTCTCACTCTCACTTTGCTATCAGAAACGCTATTTGCCGCCGATAAAAAAGAGGAAGCTTTGCTAGAAAGCATCAGAGCTGTTACAGAAATGAAAGGATCGCTCGGAGTGAGTTCAGATATTCAGATGCGAGTGGCGATCGCCCTCGAACAGGCAGTTTACCACTTTCGGGAACGCCGCCACTTCCAGAGCCAAGCAAGTACCCTCGCTTTCGCCAGTTTCAGTCCCGACAGTCAAACGATTGTGACTGCTACCGATGATAATTATATCAAACTTTGGCAAACTAATGGAACTTTCCAAGCAACATTGACAGGGCATACTGATAAAATTAGAAGTGCAATTTTTCATCCTAGCGGTCAGATGCTTGTCTCGGCGAGCGACGATCAAACTCTCAAAATTTGGCAAATAAATGGCGAAGTGATTCATGATTTAAAAGGACACAGCGGTCAAATAACAAGCGTCTCTTTGAGTCCCGATGGTAAAATCATTGCTTCATCAAGTGCCGATGGAACAGTTAAACTATGGAAAATAAACGGTGAAGAATTGTCAAGTTTTAAAGTGGAGCGAGGTTGGATAAATAGCGCTAGTTTTAGCCCAGATGGTCAGATAATTGCTGCGGCTGGTACTGATGGCACTGTTAAACTTTGGAGTTTGAGAAAGGTTTTGGAAAAAATACAAAAAAAGCAGTCAATCGAAGCAAGTACCGATATCAAATTGCTCCGAACTTTACAGATGGAAAGTGATAAAATTATGAGTGTAACTTTCAGTCCAGACGGAGCAAGGCTGGCGACCGCAAGTGCTGGGGGAACTGCGAGAATTTGGAGCAAAGACGGCACACCGCTAAGTATTTTAAAGCATACAAGTGGATTGACAAATATCAGCTTTAGTCCCGACAGTCAAATGTTGCTATCTGCAAGCACAGACAAAATGGTGAGGCTGTGGAACATTGACGGTACATTGCTCCAAACTTTAAAAAATAACAAGGATGCTGTTTGGAGTGCGAGTTTTAGTCCCGACGGCAAAGCGATCGCTAGTGCTAGTGCTGACGGTAAGGTGATGTTGTGGAATCTTAATCTTGACGATTTGCTGGTGCAGGGCTGCAATGTCGCCCGCAATTATTTTCCGACAAATCCGATCGCAAATCAAAACAATCGCCATCTCTGCGACGGGATTGAAACTCACTCAGAACTCAGGTAAAAAAAACCGGGTTAAAAATCAAAATGTTGAGTTTGGCAGCAAAGTATCTAGGCAGAAACAGACTTTTTGACCCCCCCCAGCGTCTAAGGCTGATATGGTTAAATTTGGTAGCAGCTAACAGGTAATAGGTCAGCCCGATCGGTGTATTCAACTCTAGAACAAAAGTACCAGCGCCTGCAAAAGGACTTAAGAAACGGAGTCATCGCCCTTGGCGGCATTTTTTGCACGGGTACTCTCTGGTATTGGCAGGTGGAAAAATGGTCTTTGCTCGATGCCGCTTACATGACAGTAATTACCTTAGCAACTGTGGGCTACGGTGAACTTCAGCCCCTCGGCCAACGCGGGCGAATGTTTACCATATGGCTGATTTTGATGGGCGTGATTGTGATTGGTTTCATCGTCAACCGCTTTACAGAAGCGCTGATTGAAGGATATTTTCAAGAAGGAGCAAGAATTAGGCAGCAGCGGCGATTGGTAGATTCTTTGATCGGGCATTACATTCTCTGCGGTTTTGGGCGTACTGGCCGCCAAATTGCCTTGGAATTTCAGGCCGAATATATCTCTTTTGTGGTGATAGATTCGGCCGTGCAGTCGGTTGAGGCAGCTTTGACGTTGGGGTACACGGCTGTCCAAGGAGACGCGACTTTGGACGAAACTTTGGTGAATGTGGGGATCGATCGCGCAATTTGCATAGTAGCAGCTTTGCCTTCGGATGCCGAGAATTTATACACTGTCATGTCGGCGAAAACTCTGAATCCGAAGGTACGGGCGATCGCCCGCGCCACCACCGAAGAAGCCGTAAAGAAGTTGCAGCGCGGCGGCGCCGATGCCGTCGTATCCCCCTACATTACCGGGGGAAAGCGGATGGCGGCGGCTGCTTTGCGGCCTCAAGTTATGGATTTTTTAGACGGTGTTTTGACGGGCACGGATAGTTCTTTTTACATGGAGGAATATTTGATCGATCCTAATACTTGTGTCTACGTCGGGCAAACTTTGAGAAATGCCAAGTTGCGATCGCAATCCGGGGCCTTGGTTTTAGCGGTGCGGCGCGCTGGCGGGACTTTGATTGTCGGGCCTACCGGAGAAACTGTGATCGAAGGAGGAGATATGCTGATTTGTTTGGGCACTGCCGAACAACTGCGAACTCTCAATCAAATCCTCAGTCCCCTGAGTTTTCGCCTCCCCCGACCTCCCAAGTAGAATTAGTACGATCAATCGCAGTTTAAACCCGCCGCTGCTGCTGTCGGAAATTCGATCGGCACAAAAGTCACGCCAAACTTCTCCTTAGAACACTTGACAATATGCACTAATATCGGACTAAAATTTTTGCGCGAGCCCGTTTTGTCAAACTGAATTTTTCCGGTGGCTCCGGTGGCGCTAAAATTTGGATTTGCAATAGTTTTTTGCATCCCTTCGCGGCTGGGTTGCTGCTGCTCTTCTATGGCTTCAATCAGCGTCTTAGCCGCATCGTAGGTTAATGCAGTTCGGTGACTGACATTTCCTTCCCAAAGCTTGCGAGTATCCTCAAGGAATTTGCGGTTGGGAGAGTTTAAATGATGCCAAGAAACTGCGGCCGCCATTTTCTCAAAAGACGGTAACTTACTCGCAGATTCTAAGGTTTTTTGACTGTATATTCCCCCGGTACCGACAACCCAATTGCGGTCGAGATTGGCTTGGAAAAGTGCCATAGCATTGTTAATGGCGAGCGGGATGTGACTCGGACTTAAAACGATCGTTGTTTTCTCTGTTTGCCTGACTTCTTGTATGGCTTTTTTCACGTTAAAGTCGCTGTGTGACAGATCGAATTCGGTGATGTTTGCAGTATTTCCTCCCCGTTCTCTAAACTGTTTTCTAAATTCTTCCCAAAAAGACGAAGTGGCTTCGCTGCTGGTGCTGTAGAAACCCGCTACTTTGCTTTGACCTTTTTTTTCAATCAGATATTTCGCGAATACTTCAACACTAACTTTAGTCCGAGGCACAGTCCTAAAGAAAAATTTTCGGGGTTTTTCTGTGGCTGCTTCCGTCGTACTGCCGGGGGAAATTAATACTAAATTATTTTGGTTGTAAATATCGACTGTATGGGCTGTCATTGCGTTAGTGTAGTGACCTATCGCGCCCAAAACACCGCCCAGTTTGACTAGGGAATTAGCGCGGGCGATCGACTCTTCTTTTAGATTGGCATCGTCAGCAATTATGACTTGTAAACCTTTACCTTTCATAGCTGGATTTTCTTGAAATTCTAAACCGTTTAGGTTGCTATCTCTCTCAGAATTGAATAAGTTTAAATTTACTTCCGTTTGCGCTTGAGCAACCCCCCGCAAGATTTCTTTAGGCAAATCGATCTCGGCTCTACCTTGTTCGTTTTTGCGAACGGGAACGATAACGGCGAGCGTGTAATAATCGGCTTTTTTAGCCTTTAATAAGGCATTATTCATGTAAATTAAAGTTTCGGGATCTTTGCGCTCTTCTTCATGCCACGACCTTTTAAAGTAATTAAATGCTTCCCGATAATTGGATTTGGCAAATTCATTAACTCCTGCTTGCTTTAATCGAGGAGTCGAGGATTTTAGGAGAGATTCTTCGCCGCAGCTTAAAGCATCACCTTGCACTAAAAGACAAGTTTTCGGGGTAAGAATGTTGTCAAGAAAAAGGGCGATCGCACATGCGGCAATAATTCCTGGAATTCCCAATAGCGATCGGCGAAACTGCGATCGAGAAAATCGATTGCGTGGCGGCGGTGGCGGTGGGAATGCGATTGAACGATCGTCTTCCAACTGTTCTGGCACATTCCCATTCTGTGACAGTGGCGACTGTAATGTGGCGATGGAATTCAAATCCTGCAAAACATCAGCAATCGAATTCAAATCCTGCAAAACATCAGCAACAGATTGGTAGCGATTGGGGAAGTTGTAGCGCACCATTGTGTTTAAAATCGTTTCCATGCCGGCGCTAATCTGTACCATAGAGCGATCGGGAGTCGAGTAGCGCCAAACGATATCGCCCCGCCGGGAATCTGTCAGGAAATCTTTAGCAGGACACAAGCCTGTGAGGGCTTGAATAGCGACAATACCTACAGAGTAAATATCGCTACATAATTGAGGATTACCAGCAAATTGTTCGGCCGGCGAATATCCTTGCGTATAAATAGTTCTGCTGATAGTCTTTCCCGAATCAGTTATTTCCAGCGAACTGATTTCTTTGACAGCCCCAAAATCAATCAGAACTATTTGGCGATCGCAATCGCGCCGAATTAAGTTAGAAGGAGTGATATCGCGGTGAATGACATTGTGTTTGTGAACAAAAGCGATAACTGGCAAGATATCCTGCAAAAATTCAATTACTTGCTCTTGAGTCCATTGGATATTTGGAGCGAATTCTTTCCTGAGCGGATGTCCTTCAATGTATTCTTGAATTAAATAAAAATTGTCATTTTCTTCAAAGCTATCGAATAACTGTGGAATCTGCGGGTGTCTGCCCAATCGGTGCAAAGCTCGAACTTCACTTTCAAATCGCTGCTGTGCTTCTGGTAAGAGTTGCCGATCGCTTGGCTGCCTAATTTCCTTAACGACGCACAGGCGATCGTGGGGTATGTCTAAATCCCTAGCTGTATATGTCCTCGCAAACCCTCCCCGACCTAATTCACTGACAATTTGGTAACGTTGGCGCAGGATATATCCTGATTGCAGGCACATAAATTTTTCGCTATTCCTAACTGGCTGCGATCGTTAAAATTGATTGTGCCGCACAATTACAGCGATTTCTGTTAAGTTTCTGTTAAGTTTTAGAAACACTAGCGATCGGCAAAGTAATTACAAATTGTGTTACCTTTCCTCTTTAGCAATTTACCTCAATTTTGCCTTGACGTTTGGCAAGGATTTGACAAGCAATAGCCAGCCCCAATCTGGTATTTTTGCCGATCGACAAAATCCGCAATGCCATAGGTTTGCAGCCTCGGACTTCAGGCCTTATTAAAATCCGAGGACTTTAGTCCTGACTAAAAACCATAAAAATTGGCAATCAAATAGCTTAGTAGTGAAGACTTCAGTCCTCCTTAAAATCCGCGATGAAATAGGTTCGTAGTGAGGACTTCAGTCCGCATTCAAATCCGAGGACTTGCATTCCTCACTAAAATAGACCAACCATAGACAAGTCATGGAAAAAACAAAGGTTATACAGCATTCATAAACTGTAGAACCCTTGAAAATAGGTATTTTATTGCAAGCCGATGGTGGGATTTGAACCCACGACCGTTCGATTACGAATCGAATACTCTACCCCTGAGCTACATCGGCACAGACAATTTTGAATTATAGCACAGCCTAAGCGAAAAAAGCAAGGAGTTGTAGAATTAAATTCACAACTTCACAACTCCTAGCTCACCAACAGTTAAACGGTCACTTCCGTGTCAGTTGAGCCGCCTCTGGCCCCGGAATAAACTAAACCCCGCTGCATATCGAGCGTCAGCATAGTTCCGTCCCGAATTATCCGCGTGGCATTCTTCACGCCCACCATCACCGGCACGCCCAAGCGCAAACCGATAATCGCGGCGTGAGAAGTCAAACTGTCTTCCTCCGTCACCACACCTGCCGCTTTCCGAATCATCTCCACAAAAGCGACGCTGGTGTGCTCCACTACCAAAATGTCTCCTGCGTGGAAATTCGCCACATCCGCAGCAGTGCGAGCAACCCTGGCCATGCCGCTCACCGATCCCAAACCGACACCGGTGCCTTTGCCTAAAACTGCTGTTACTACCTCAACTTTGATCAAATCCGTCGATCCGGCAACCCCTTGCAGAGTACCGGCGGTCATCACCACTAAATCTCCGTCGCACACTAACTCTTTTTCCTGGGCGACTGTCATGGCAGAGTGAAATGTCTGGCCGGTGGAGGGCAAATCCAACACCAGCAAGGGTTTTACTCCCCATACTAATTGCAGTTGTCGGGCTACGTCTACGTGAGGAGTAACTGCCAAAATCGGAGTTTTGGGTCGGAACTTCGAGACATTTCGGGCTGTGGCGCCGGTTTTGGTCAGCGTCATGATGGCGGCCGCGTTCAATTGTTCGGAGATTTGGCTGACTGCTTGGCTGATACCGTTGGGGATCGATCGACCAATATCTTCTACATTCCTAATATTCCGCTTAATTCCTTCCCTCTCCATCCGCACCGCAATTCTCGCCATCGTCGCCACCGCTTCGACGGGGAACTTGCCGACAGCAGTTTCATTCGAGAGCATCACGGCATCAGTTCCATCGAGAATCGCGTTGGCAACGTCGGAAATCTCGGCGCGGGTGGGACGGGGATTGTTCACCATGCTGTCGAGCATCTGGGTAGCGGTAATCACCGGAATACCCAGGCGGTTGGAGGTAGCAATCAGGCGCTTTTGCAAAATCGGCACGTCTTCGGCGGGTAGTTCCACTCCCAAATCGCCACGGGCGACCATCACGCCGTTGCAAAGGGTGAGAATTTCCTCCATTTGTTCGATCGCCTCGTGCTTTTCGATCTTGGCAATCACCGGTACTTGCTTGCCCGCACTGGCAATCAGCTCTTTAATTTCGAGCATATCCTGGGGATTTCGCACAAAGCTCAGGGCCACCCAATCGACACCTTGGTCGAGGCCGAACATTAAATCTTTGCGGTCTTTATCAGTCAGCGCTTTAATTGACAGGTAGACTCCCGGAAAATTCACGCCTTTGTTGTTGGAAAGGGGCCCGCCGACGACGACGCGGCAGTACAATTCCCGCGCCGCGCGGTCTACTTTTTCGACCAGCATTTCCACTTTGCCGTCGTCGAGCAGAATCACTGCTCCCTCTGGAACTTCGTCTGCTAGGGGGTCGTAGGTGACGGAAGAAATGAGTTCGGTACCTGGAACCTGGCGGCTTGTGAGAATGAAAGGATCGCCGTTTTTGACAACTATAGAGCCTGTCTCAAAGCGCCCTAAACGAATTTTCGGGCCTTGGAGGTCTTGGAGGATGGCAACCGGCTGGTTGAGTTCAAAGGATGTTTGCCGGATTAAGCGAATGCTGCGCTGGTGGTCTTCTTCTGTTCCGTGGGAAAAGTTGAGTCGCAAAGTTGTGGCACCGGCTTCTATAAGCTGGCGCAGCACTTGTGGGTCCGAAGTTGCTGGGCCAATGGTGGCGACGATTTTAGTCCGGCGTAGGGCTTTTGGCAATTGCATCAGCGGTGTTCTGGGGAAGCAGGTGGATTTCTTGTTTAAATTTCGGCTAACGTTTCATCTTTGCACTACAAGCAATGACGCTAGTCTCAACTCTTAAAAATTTTGATAGTCGTCAAAAAAGCAGGTATTGAACAATATATAGAATATCTGACTTTTTACCGATCGGTAATTTTTTCTTGGGGAGCGCTCTTTTTTGCAAATTTTTCCGCTCTCAGGCTTGACATAAATACAGACATACCCGTTTATTTTATTTGGTCTGCTGAGCTCTTTTGGCTAATCTAGCACTGGTATCCCTGTACAACAGCCATACTTTCCTGTTTGTGCAGACGCTAGTTTCTGGCGATCGGACTCAGTTCTTTCATAAAACTTTACTATTATCCAGCTTGTATCTTATACTACGCAAGTGTGAAATATTAAGGAGTCTTAACAAAGATGTCGGAGGCAGGACGGCCACTGACAGTGCCGAAAGAGTTTCTGAGTCCTCCCGGTGACTTCAATCCGACACTGCTGCTGTTTTTGAGTGCAGTAGCGATTATCGTGATTTCTAACTTGGGTTTCTGGTGTTGGGGGTGGCCGCAGTGGTGCTGTTTTTCACTGAACGTGCTGGCGTTGCACATGGCCGGAACTGTGATTCACGATGCGTCTCATAATGCAGCCCATCGCGATCGCACAGTTAATGCTATTTTGGGACACGGTAGCGCGCTGATGTTGGGTTTTGCTTTCCCGGTGTTTACGCGGGTACATATGCAGCATCACGCCCATGTCAATGACCCAGATAACGATCCAGACCATTATGTTTCGAC
This sequence comes from Microcoleus sp. LAD1_D5, assembly GCF_036702115.1. Classification (NCBI taxonomy): domain Bacteria; kingdom Bacillati; phylum Cyanobacteriota; class Cyanophyceae; order Oscillatoriales; family Microcoleaceae; genus Microcoleus; species Microcoleus sp. LAD1_D5. The sequence continues at coordinate 92,032 of NZ_JAUBSA010000007.1, forward strand.
CGGCGGGCCTTTGTGGTTGATTGCTGCGAGGTTTTTTTACCACGAGATTTTCTTCTTTAAGCGCAAACTGTGGCGGAAATACGAATTATTGGAATGGTTTTTCAGCCGTGTGTTTGTGATCACGATCGTGTATATCTCGATTCAGTACGACCATTTAGGTTACGTGCTGAATTTTTGGTTTTGTCCTGCTATGGTGGTGGGATTAGCCTTGGGGTTATTTTTTGATTATTTGCCGCACCGTCCGTTTCACGATCGCGATCGTTGGAAAAATGCCAGAGTATATCCTAGTCCTATTCTAAATATCTTGATTTTGGGGCAGAATTATCATCTGATTCATCACTTGTGGCCTTCTATTCCTTGGTACAATTACAAGCCTGCTTATGAGGCTGTGAAGCCGCTGTTGGATGAGAAAGGTTCCCCTCAAAGTTTAGGAATATTGGAAGGGAAAAAGGACTTTTGGAATTTTATATATGACATCTTTTTAGGGATTAGGCTGCATCACAAGAAAGCGTCTGATTGACCAAAAACCCGGTTTCTTTGAGAGGCCGGGTTTTTTTTGTAGGGCAGAAGGAAGAAGGCAAATGCAATTGGGGGTAATGGTTTGAGTAGGGAAACGACACTGCCTTTGGTGGTATCAACTTAAGGTCAAACGTAGTAGGGGTCTGCTGTCTGACGATTAGGCTGTCGAGCCCCCCTAGCCCCCCTTAAGAAGGGGGGAACCGGAGGCGCTCAAAGTCCGCCAATTAGTTTTGAATGAGAAAGGAGGTAGCCAGGTAATTCCCTTAAGAAGGGGGGAACCGGAGGCGCTCAAAGTCCCCCTTCTTAAGGGGGATTTAGGGGGATCTAGACTCGGTTAAAAACGAAATTTCTCAAGGCTTTCAGTCTTAAGTTGACACGACGAAAGGCACTGCCGTCTCCTGACTGTGGGTAAGATTAATTCCGATGCCACCGGATTTGATATCAATCGCCTCTTGGGGAAGTCGTAAAGAAGCTAAGTAGGGGCCCAGAAACCGGGTTTTTTTACGAAAATATTTGGTTGTAGTCCACAGATTCGGTAAAAAACCCGGTTTCTTTGGTCGGAGTGCATAAATTATGGCGTTGCAAAGAAATGGAAAAATTTCAAGCAGATGTGGTTTCAATCCCCTCGCGGGGAAGTGGTAAAGGAGACACTCAAACTCCAGTAGCCAAGGAGACCGACCAATCGTTTCAATCCCCTCGCGGGGAAGTGGTAAAGGAGACAATACTGGGCACCCTTGCCCCTCTTACATCTTTAAGTTTCAATCCCCTCGCGGGGAAGTGGTAAAGGAGACGTTCTTCCGGCAAACATGCTTGCGGAACTCACCCATGTTTTAATCCCCTCGCGGGGAAGTGGTAAAGGAGACACGGAATTCGTATCGGCCCCGCAAAAGACGGTTTCAATCCCCTCGCGGGGAAGTGGTAAAGGAGACAGATTTCAAAATTTGAAGGGTTTGGGTTTTTTACTGTTTCAATCCCCTCGCGGGGAAGTGGTAAAGGAGACTTGATGCTCAAGTGGGCAAAAACGGTGTAACGTTCGAGTTTCAATCCCCTCGCGGGGAAGTGGTAAAGGAGACGATAAAGCAGAAGGCTACAGTCGCGACGGCGGCATCAGTTTCAATCCCCTCGCGGGGAAGTGGTAAAGGAGACGAGTACCTGGAGCTTTCAATGGGCAGCAATATAAGCCGAACGTTTCAATCCCCTCGCGGGGAAGTGGTAAAGGAGACAATTACTTTGCAACTTGGAGAAGAATTACTTTTTGTTTCAATCCCCTCGCGGGGAAGTGGTAAAGGAGACTTCGGGGAGACAGCTATTACGCTGTTGATTTAGACGTTTCAATCCCCTCGCGGGGAAGTGGTAAAGGAGACTTACCGCCCTTCCTTTCCTTTAAGGAGAGGACAAAATGTTTCAATCCCCTCGCGGGGAAGTGGTAAAGGAGACTAAAAATTTCGGAGAAGAGAGAAAATGGAAACTAAAAGTGTTTCAATCCCCTCGCGGGGAAGTGGTAAAGGAGACCTGCTGCAATCATGCAATCGTCGCAAGAGAAGGCGATGAAATACTTGTTTCAATCCCCTCGCGGGGAAGTGGTAAAGGAGACTTACTGCTATGTCCCGTGGGGACAAGGTACACACGAGTTTCAATCCCCTCGCGGGGAAGTGGTAAAGGAGACTCGGGTTGACCGTTGGCACAGGCGTTTTAAATGTCTACGTTTCAATCCCCTCGCGGGGAAGTGGTAAAGGAGACATAAGACCTCTTGCGAAAGTGCGCTCGTTCTAGGTAAAATAAAAGAAATAATTAGCTCCCATAAGATGAATTACGAACAAGTACAAAAGTTAAACCCCGCCGACTTTAAACGGTACTGTGGACTACATCAAGAGACATTCAAAGAGATGGTAAAAATAGTCAAAGCAGAAAAATTTTTTCAAAAAAAATCAGGAAGACCAAGTAAATTGTGCGAAGAAGACCAAATCTTAATGACATTATCCTATTTGCGAGAATATCCTACTTTTTTTCATCTGGGAATTAAATGGGGTATTAATGAATCAAATGCTTATCGAATTGTAATTAAAACTGAGAAAGCTTTAATAAATTCAGGTTTATTTAACTTACCTGGCAAAAAAAATCTTTATCAAAGTCAAAATGAGATAGAAACTGTAGCGGTGGATGTGTCAGAGCATGAAATAGAGCGTCCCCAAAAAAAGCAAAAGAAATATTATAGTGGCAAGCAAAAATATCATACAATAAAATCGCAAGTTTTAGCCAACACAAAAAGTACCGAAATAATATGTACAGCTTTTAGTAACGGGAAAACGCATGATTTTAGTTTGTTTAAAGAAAGCAAAATCGGGATGAATAAAGAACTTGAAATTTTAGGTGATAAAGGTTATCAAGGAATCACAAAGATTCATACTAATAGTAGAACCCCCATCAAAAAAACCAAGAATAAAGAACTGAGTCAAGCAGAAAAAGTTTTAAATCGCCTACTAGCAAAAGAGAGAATTATTATTGAAAATATACATCGAAGTTTAAATATATTTAGAATACTTTCACCTCTGATATCGGAATCGAAGAAGGCGCTTCGGATTAAGATTTAATTTGATCGCTGGTATTTATAATTATGAACTTTTTTTAAAGACTAAATTAGAGATCGCCTGAGACTTTCGCAAGAGGTCTATAGAAAAACATGTCAGATAATCAAGATGGCTACCAAGTTTCAATCCCCTCGCGGGGAAGTGGTAAAGGAGACAATGGCGTAGCTGGAGATGACTTGCTTCGTGGAGAGTTTCAATCCCCTCGCGGGGAAGTGGTAAAGGAGACTTTCATCGTTGTAGCACAAGGAGAGGAAAAAATAACGTTTCAATCCCCTCGCGGGGAAGTGGTAAAGGAGACGTGGTGCTGGTAATGACACTCTTCGTGGTGGAAGTTTCAATCCCCTCGCGGGGAAGTGGTAAAGGAGACGTTTAGGGAAAAAAATCATGTCGGAAGTAGTGAATGAAATGTTTCAATCCCCTCGCGGGGAAGTGGTAAAGGAGACAATGGAATGATTAAAGTCAATGGTTTAGATACTTTCACGTTTCAATCCCCTCGCGGGGAAGTGGTAAAGGAGACATTTCGGAAGAACATAAAGGTTGCAAACGCCTTTTTTAGTTTCAATCCCCTCGCGGGGAAGTGGTAAAGGAGACGTTGCTCGCCGCCTGGGCGAGCATGATTACCAAAAAGTTTCAATCCCCTCGCGGGGAAGTGGTAAAGGAGACATACTAGATGAAACAGGAGGAAGCGAAGCTTAAGTTTCAATCCCCTCGCGGGGAAGTGGTAAAGGAGACACTCCAGTTGGTATAGTTCCTAGTGGTGAAATTCAGCTTATTGTTTCAATCCCCTCGCGGGGAAGTGGTAAAGGAGACAAACAAATCGGACTTTTTGTTGGCAGTCAGAAAGAAACTCGTTTCAATCCCCTCGCGGGGAAGTGGTAAAGGAGACGATATTGTTCCGAAAGCAAACAAATTTGCTCCGAGTTTCAATCCCCTCGCGGGGAAGTGGTAAAGGAGACGGGACATGTATCTTTTTGAAAAGTTCTACTTTGGTTTCAATCCCCTCGCGGGGAAGTGGTAAAGGAGACCATACCCTTCCATTCGGACATTCCCGGGCAGCGGTGGAACGTTTCAATCCCCTCGCGGGGAAGTGGTAAAGGAGACCAAGAAGAAATTGGGTAGGTAAGATTGTCGCTGTTGGGTTTCAATCCCCTCGCGGGGAAGTGGTAAAGGAGACCCAAGGTTTTGCTTTACCTTGATCCAGAGTTAAATGGTTTCAATCCCCTCGCGGGGAAGTGGTAAAGGAGACAGAATTTTATACAATTCTTCTCTGCATATACTCTAGTTTCAATCCCCTCGCGGGGAAGTGGTAAAGGAGACCCTTAAGGTCATGGGGAATAACCGTCTGGGGAAGTGTACTTTTTGTTTCAATCCCCTCGCGGGGAAGTGGTAAAGGAGACCTAAGGCACGGGAAAGAAATGAGCAGCAGAACCGAAAAGTTTTAATCCCCTCGCGGGGAAGTGGTAAAGGAGACTTATCATCCGATAATTAGCTGACCTCTACTTGCCCCCTCTCGTTTCAATCCCCTCGCGGGGAAGTGGTAAAGGAGACGTTACCTTCCACATGGACTGGTGGTGGCGCAGCTCGTTTCAATCCCCTCGCGGGGAAGTGGTAAAGGAGACAATTCCAGGCACAGGTGGCTCGAATCCTAGTGTTGGACTGTTTCAATCCCCTCGCGGGGAAGTGGTAAAGGAGACTCACGATAGGGTAATTCTAGAATTCCCACAGAAAGCCAAAAAGTTTCAATCCCCTCGCGGGGAAGTGGTAAAGGAGACAACGACACTGCAACACCAATTGCCATCAAAAGTTTCAATCCCCTCGCGGGGAAGTGGTAAAGGAGACTCAGTTTCAGGATGCATTCCATTAAACTTTGAAAAACGTTTCAATCCCCTCGCGGGGAAGTGGTAAAGGAGACTAGTGCAATTGCACAAATGGCTCCGAACATGACTGTAATGTTTCAATCCCCTCGCGGGGAAGTGGTAAAGGAGACGACCCAAATGGTTCAATGGCAACTCCTCCAGCTTCGAGTTTCAATCCCCTCGCGGGGAAGTGGTAAAGGAGACTGTAGAGCTAAAAGCTCAAGCATTGTCTCTTTTGTTTCAATCCCCTCGCGGGGAAGTGGTAAAGGAGACACTTCTACAGTATTGGGGTGTATGGGTTTCACTTACTAAAGTTTCAATCCCCTCGCGGGGAAGTGGTAAAGGAGACAATGGTTTCCACAAAGAAGTTAAATCTAACCACACCAAAAGTTTCAATCCCCTCGCGGGGAAGTGGTAAAGGAGACGTTCCTGGTGCTAAAGCTCAGATGGCTCCGATGGAAGTGTTTCAATCCCCTCGCGGGGAAGTGGTAAAGGAGACGAACTTGCTTTGGCAAGTGGGGATACTCCCAATAATCGTTTCAATCCCCTCGCGGGGAAGTGGTAAAGGAGACTTGAGACCATATCCTCAGATGAAGAAACTTGCTTAAAAAAGTTTCAATCCCCTCGCGGGGAAGTGGTAAAGGAGACGAATTTTTGACATTGAGATTCATGATGGTAACATTTTCGTTTCAATCCCCTCGCGGGGAAGTGGTAAAGGAGACCTGTTAAAGAGGGGGATTTTAAAGGGACGTACAAAGAAGTTTCAATCCCCTCGCGGGGAAGTGGTAAAGGAGACGAAGATGCAGTTGTAGCCACTGTACGAGGAGCCGAATTGTTTCAATCCCCTCGCGGGGAAGTGGTAAAGGAGACGAGATACTCCGGCAAAGCTTCCCTTCGACTAGTCGCAAAACGTTTCAATCCCCTCGCGGGGAAGTGGTAAAGGAGACACAAGTGGACTCCCGCACAAGTGATGGCGGAAAGGTTAAAGTTTCAATCCCCTCGCGGGGAAGTGGTAAAGGAGACATGAACATTAGCGGACCCAACGCTGTCCAATCCATTCAAGTTTCAATCCCCTCGCGGGGAAGTGGTAAAGGAGACTTGGCAGGCTATTTGGACAACCAGCTGTAACTGTCGTTTCAATCCCCTCGCGGGGAAGTGGTAAAGGAGACTTTTGGGCCGATCCTGTGTCTGCACCAGTCATCACGTTTCAATCCCCTCGCGGGGAAGTGGTAAAGGAGACTCGCGGTGGTGCAACTACTCCAGCTCCTACGACTGGAACGTTTCAATCCCCTCGCGGGGAAGTGGTAAAGGAGACACGACAACGTCAGTGGAGACCAAGGGAACGACATTCTAAAGTTTCAATCCCCTCGCGGGGAAGTGGTAAAGGAGACGTAAGTCATATATTGTGACCGGAAGTGGCGATGTAGAAGTTTCAATCCCCTCGCGGGGAAGTGGTAAAGGAGACTGTCCGTGAGTTCATTCTCACTGGATCTGAACGTTTCAATCCCCTCGCGGGGAAGTGGTAAAGGAGACTTATTTTTCCAAGTAGTTTAGCAGCTCAAAGTAACGAAAGAGGTTTCAATCCCCTCGCGGGGAAGTGGTAAAGGAGACGGTATCCGGAAAGACCCGGACAAGTCAAACCAAGACCGTTTCAATCCCCTCGCGGGGAAGTGGTAAAGGAGACACACAGTACTTGAATTAGCTTCAATTGGATCATTTAGGGTTTCAATCCCCTCGCGGGGAAGTGGTAAAGGAGACAATTGCTTCACTGTCCTCCAGTTCAGTGTTAAAAGGTTTCAATCCCCTCGCGGGGAAGTGGTAAAGGAGACTGGAACAATGGCTCCTACGCCAGCACCCACAAGTTTCAATCCCCTCGCGGGGAAGTGGTAAAGGAGACAGAAAAACAGCTCATCTGTGCAACTCAAACCTAACGTTTCAATCCCCTCGCGGGGAAGTGGTAAAGGAGACGCTTTTTGAAAAATTAGAGGCTATGATGTAGTGAAAGTTTCAATCCCCTCGCGGGGAAGTGGTAAAGGAGACGATGATTACATGCGCTCTGGGAAAGGTAACGATACCGTTTCAATCCCCTCGCGGGGAAGTGGTAAAGGAGACTCTAGCTTAACCATGTTTGGTCTTGCTTCCCCTGTTAGTTTCAATCCCCTCGCGGGGAAGTGGTAAAGGAGACTGTTCGGCCAGGGAGCCTTACCCAGAAAGGGTTTCAAGCCTCAAATCGACGCACCATTTTTTACCTGTCAATAAGACCCTAAAACCTGCAATAAGCTCAGTTGCTTGCAAGCCGTAACCCTTGGTATCAGAGTAATCGACGCACCCCAACGAAAAAATCAGGGTTTTGCCGATCGCCCGAGGTGCGTCGATTGCCCATCTGCGACACTGAAACTAGCCGCAGATCCAAAAAAAAACTATGCAATTTTCAACGTTCTGGAGCGATCGAGCTTTGCAACTCGCAAACTTACCATACACCTTAACCTGCAACTTGTCAACAAGAATGAGAGTCAAATCCGACGAGAGCCTTTTTTGAGTTGTCGGGGCGATCGACAAAAACCCAGAAACCGGGTTTTTGCGGTTTTCGTCGGCTGTAAGGCGTCTTCTGAGGAAAAAACCCGGTTTCTGGGGGCCCGTGAGTCTAGGAGTGTTTGACCTTTTGAGTTGTCGGGGCGATCGACTTTTACAATCGCCAAGTCTAATTTTCCCCAGCCACCGCCACCGCTAAATTCCTATCGGGGCGCAAATTTTGAGCTCCCCGCAAATAAGGATGATAAATTTCAGTATGTGCCGGCCAGTTAACGTGAATTAAAAAGCGGATGCAGCGTTCCAAAGCACCCTCAACGTGCATTTGCTGTACGTCCAACAAAGGAACATTACACCAGTGGGGACGTTCGCGGGCGATCGCAGCCGGAAACACAGCATCTAAATCACGAGTAGCAGAAAACGTAGCACTAATAATTAATTCTGGATTTATATCATTTTTTGCTTCTAATTCATCTAATAATTCTTTCACCGCTTCTCGAATTGCTGCCACCGAATTCTCGCTAGCAGTAGTTGCCCCACGAATCCCCCGCACTTGCCACTCCACGCAAATTTCCTCCATATTTTTGTTATTAGTCGTTAGTCATTAGTCATTAGTCATTAGTTATTAGTCATACTAAATTAGGCTTAAATACCCACTTTATTTCTTAGTCCCCGCTTGAGTGGACTTCGTTTGTCTAGTTTGACCTCAAACTCGTAGGCGAAGCCAGCGCGAAGCGCTTAGGACGGGCGAAGCGCCACATTTGAGTTTGAGGTCAACTGATTTCAATCGCCCAATCATCCAGGGAGTAACTAATGACTACTGACTCCTAACCAATGACTAATTTATTTAATCACGGGCGATACATCCACAGCGGCAAACCGCTAGTAGAAAGCTCGAATTCCAGCAAATTATTGTAAGCTGAAAGCCCGGATATATCCAGACTACTCCCCAAGACGCGATTTAGGAAAGGTTTTTGTTTTTCTAGCGTACAAGACTCGGTTTTTTCCGGGTCGAGGCCTGCGAGTTCGGCGGCAAGGCGACGAGCGTCCTCTTCTGTTCCCAGTCGATCGACCAAACCCAATTCTAAGGCTTGCTGACCGGTAAAAACGCGACCGTCGGCAAAACTTTTCACTTTCTCAACAGCCAAGTTCCGGGCTTCCGCAACGGTTTCCACGAATTGCTGGTAGCTGGTGTCGATCAAGTCTTGCAGAATTTGCTGTTCCGGATCGGTCAATTCGCGATCGAATGCCAAGATATCTTTATACGGCCCCGATTTAATCACCTGAAAAGAAACGCCTACTTTTTCTAACAGCCGTTCTAAATTGTTACCCCGGATAATCACGCCAATGCTGCCGGTAATTGTACCGGGATTAGCAACGATATGCTCGGCTCCCATGCCGATGTAAACTCCGCCAGAAGCTGAAATATTGCCGAAACTGGCGACAATTTTGACTTTTTCGCGCAAACGCTTGAGCGCGCTGTAAATTTCCTGGGAATCGCCGACAGTGCCGCCGGGGCTGTCTATCCGCAGCAGCAAGGCTGGAAATTTGCGTTCTTCAACGGTTTTGAGAGCTTCTAGGACTCGTTTGCGGGTTTCTCCGGCAATGGCTCCGGTGATTTCGATACGGGCTATTTGTTTGCGGTAGCGGGGCTTGAATGGCCAAATCATGGGCAGTGTACAGGCAATGTTACGGATTTTTGTAGCTAACTTCTTATAGTGTGCCTTATTCATCGGGGTAGATGCTGTGCCATTTAGCAACAGGCAAGATGCCTGTTACACCTTGATTTTGTGGAACAGGCATCTTGCCTGTTCCTAATGGCCGATCAAGGTTTGTGCGATCGAATTTAACTCAACAGCGATATATAATTGTAAAAATTGCTTAACAAAACTACATCATTCTCGTGAGAGCCACTCTCATCAATTATTTGGAGTCTCCGCCATGCAGCTAAAACTTACCGATTCAAAACTGCCTTTTGCCCCGCTGTTGCTCATTGCGCCGTTTTTCCTGTGGGGAACCGCGATGGTAGCGATGAAGGGGGTGATGCCGCACACAACACCGCTGTTTGTGGCTGTCGTGCGTTTAGTACCTGCGGGCGTGTTGGTGCTGCTGGCGGCGGCATTCATGGGAAAACCGCAGCCGCAGGGCTGGAAAGCTTGGCTGTGGATTTCCCTGTTTGCTTTGGTTGACGCTACTTTGTTTCAAGGCTTTTTAGCCGAAGGTTTGGCGAGAACCGGTGCGGGTTTGGGTTCGGTCATGATTGATTCTCAACCGCTAGCTGTGGCGATTTTGTGTTTGTGGCTGTTTCAAGAAAAAATTGGTTTTTGGGGCTGGTTGGGATTAGTTATTGGCGTTGCGGGCATCAGTTTGATCGGGTTGCCCGATGGCTGGATTTTGGGGCTTTTTCATCCTGAAAACGCGCAGGTTTCTGGGGGTATCGAACAGTTGTTTCAGGGTGGAGAATGGTTGATGCTGTTGGCTGCTTTGTCTATGGCTGTGGGTACGGTTTTGGTGCGCTGGGTTTGCCGTTATGTTGACCCGGTGGTGGCGACTGGTTGGCACATGATTTTGGGCGGTTTGCCGCTGTTGGCCATTTCGGCTGCAACTGAGTCTGAACAGTTTGTGAATATCGATTTTTCCGGCTGGATGGCGTTAGGTTATTCTACTGTGTTCGGAAGTGCGATCGCCTACGGTTTATTCTTTTATTTTGCTTCGAGTGGCAGTCTAACCAGTTTAAGTTCTCTTACCTTTCTTACGCCTGTATTTGCTTTGCTATTCGGCAATTTGTTCTTGGGCGAAGTGTTGAATCCGCTGCAATCGATGGGAGTTGGGCTGACTTTGGTTAGTATTTATTTGATTAACCAGCGGGATACTTTGGGTGATAAATTGCGAAAAGTGCGGCACGGTAAAGCGAGTGCAGAAGTTGAAGCAACAGGATTGTTAGAGTCGTCTGAGTTAAATTCTGTAGAATTACCCGTGCAGTTGCGGGTTAGCGAATTGGAATCAGAAGTTTAGCGCTTTGAGAAATTTAGGGAGAATCAGTTAATTCAAGAATTAACTGATTTGGAGTTACAATCCTAGAAGTAGTAACCGGAAAATCTCGCGGGTTGCGGGTGACAATGGCATCAATTCGATTGATTACAGCAGTGCTGTACTGAATCGCATCTTCAAAATCCTTGAAGTTGCAAGTTAATGCCATTGAAATAACAGAGTTATCCACTGTTGCGACTTGACAAAATGTGGCTAGCTGCCGCAAAAAATCCAGCGTCCAATCGCGGCCTCTGTCTCTGCGGATAATATAGTAAAGGTCGCTAAAAGTTGAGGCTGAAATATAGCCTTGAATTTGTGCTTCTTCAACAAAAGTTAAAATGCGATCGCTCTCAGCAAAGAAAGGTTCTCGTTCGAGCGCAACATCTACTATTATATTGGTGTCTATCAGGATTTTCACAAGTTATGTTTTTCCTTTAAATATTCCCATTTTGCTTGTTTGTCTGGATCGTCAAAATCCAGCGGTTCCGGTACAGCATCTCGATCGAATAAACCTTGAAATGCCTTCACGTTAGTTTTAAACTTTTTTTTAGGTGCTTCAGGTGCGATCGCATTTTCTGACGCGCTGGCTTGTTTAACCGTATCAGGTAGCTGCAAGACGATGATTTCTACATCTCCCGGCGGCATATTCACAGGTTCCACAACTACCAAGTTGCCAGTTGCATCGATTTTACCTCTAAGTTTGTATGCTTGCATGGTAATCTCCGGTAACTATGTTTCTATTATATGACATAATAACTTGCTTCATTACCAATCCTCTTCACCACCAATCTTAATATCTCTGCTTTGAATCTCTTCTATAAAAGTTTTTAAACTGGGATTTTCTGAGTAATGCTTCATCAAAACTTTATGCTTGCGATATTGTTCGGAAATTACTCGATAATATTCAGGATTTTTAGCATTAGCGTCGATCGTAAAATTGTGTTTTTTCTGAACTTCCCGATTTAAAGTATCGAGACAGTTCTTAAATTTAGATTTTTTCTTGTTGTCGGTATAATATAGTGGAAGCAACCAACACTCAATAGAATGTACGGAGATTGCAAATATAATTTTTTGTTGATATTTGCTGTAAAAATCATCGCCGCTTGCACCCCTAAACTTTTCAATAACTTTTTCAATTAACTGCTGAGGAGTAAATTCACCGTTTTTATCTTGCTTGGTAATATTATAATCTTCTGAAACATCCGTATCTATTTGGATAATGATATAGTCAATAAATTGCAATGCTTCTTGAAAATCTCTTGACTTACAATAATCAAAAACTAGAGTCCAGCCGCCGTATGTGGATTTATTTTCATTGTCTTTATCTCTTTCTGGTTGAAGTTGTCTGATATCTAAATCTGGACTCTTGAAATATCCAGCTAAAATATTCTCAATAACAATCTGGTCAGTAAGTCCCTCTGTAACCAATCCAAAACTAATCATATTAAAAATTTTTAGGAAGTCCGCCGATATAGCCCCTCAAAAACGCCTCTGATAATTTTACAGGTTCTTGTCCCTCTAGAGGTTCAGGTTTTAGAATGCGTCTAGCTTTAGTATGCCCTAATTGGTTGCGGTAGATCACAAACAGCCGCTGTTCATCATCATGTAAATCCAAACCGTCCAAAACTGCCGGGTTGTGGGTTGTGAATATAACTTGTTTGTCGTGTTTTTTTGCTAATTCGACTAATTCTTGCATTAATCTGCGACACAATCGGGGGTTGAGAGAAGCATCAATGTTATCAATTGCAAAAAATTTAGGCGTGAGATCGCTAATAAATAAAGCAAAGTAAAAAAGCAAAAATAAAAAGCCTTCATTAGAGCTTTTTTGGTCGAAGTAAGTTAAATCTCTATCTAAATATTTATCTTTTATTTGGAGAGAACTTTGCAGGGGTGATAAATCTTCAGGCACTTCAAAATCTCTAAACCAATCTATCAATCGCAACTTTTCTTTAATTTGATTGAGTTTATCTTGGTTTGTTTCTGAATTCAAAAAATTTATAAGTTTAAACAAGCCTTCACCATTAATGCCTAATGGTTGAATTTGTCCTTCTTTTTCAAAAGTTCGTAAGGCTTGGTTTTCAGGAGAGTAAATTGTGAATTTAATTAATTTAGAATTATAAAATAATTTATTAGCCAATTTTTCTGCTGACAATATAAAATCTGTTGTCGCTTCTATATTTAAATTTGCTATTGCTAATCCTAAAATTGCTGCTATTGCTCGTTTTCTTAAGGTTATTTTGTTTAATTCTTCTGAACTTTTGTGGGCATTTTCTATTAAAAGAACATCTTCTGCTTTACCTGAGTTGGAAACAACATTCTGTAAAGAATTTTCAGAAGACTTCACTAAGTTTTTATTCACCCATTGAGAATATGGAGAGTTATCATTATGTAAAATACAACTAAAGTTTTCTCCATCATTTCCTTTGATCTCAATTTTGATATCTTTAACCAAATTTTCAAGTTCAAAGGCCGATCGCATAAATTGAGGTTCTGTAACTCTGATGCCCCGAGAAGCTAAAAACTCGTTATCCAGCTTATCATCTGCCGCCGCAGAAGCCAGGGCGATCGCCTCTAGGATATTACTCTTGCCGCAGCCATTTTCACCGATCAATACAGTTACTCGTCCTAATTCTAGCTTCAGCTTTTGAATGGACTTATAATTTTCGATTCTGACTTCTCCAATCATAATTCAATCCCATATAATCTTAGTGTACTCATTATATCTCCGATCGCATGAATCTCAAAGAACGCTTGCACAGCCATCTGATTCAAATTGTACGCGATCGCAATCCATACCTCGCATCCGAAGGGCATTTTTATGCTCAGCAATACATCCGCGAACAGTTGGCACAGTGGGGGACTGTAGAAATTGACGATTTTTACGTGCGCGGCCGAATTCATCACAATTTTATCTTGGATTTACCCCCCTTAGATCGGGCGAGTAAGAAGGGGTTGCCACCGATCGTAATTGGTGCTCATTACGATACTGTACCCGGATCGCCTGGGGCCGATGATAATGCTAGTGGTGTTGCTGTTTTGCTCGAACTCGCAAGGGATATCGCATCTAAACCACTCAAATATCCAGTGCAATTAGTCGCCTTTGATATGGAAGAATACGGTTATTTGGGAAGCAGTCATCAGGCAGCTAAATACAAGCAACAGCAAAAGTCAATCCGGTTAATGATTTCTTTGGAAATGTTGGGTTATTGCAACCATAATCCTAATTCTCAAAGCTATCCCGCTGGCTTAAAATATTTTTATCCAAATAGTGGCAATTTTATTGCTTTAATTGGCACTTTGCGGACGGTTCCCGATTTGATTAATTTGAGTGGCAAAATTCGCAAATCTGGTCAGCCCTGCGAGTGGCTGCCGGTGCCGAATCGAGGTTTAATTGTGCCGGATACTCGCCGCAGCGATCATGTTCCTTTTTGGGATAATGGTTATCCGGCTATTATGGTGACTGATACTGCTAATATGCGAAATCCGCATTATCATCGAGAAAGCGATAGGATTGAGACTTTGGATTTGGATTTTCTGGCTGGTGTTTGTCAGGGATTGGTTGAGGCTATTCGATATATATAGCAGTTTTATTTTAACGAACCGCGAAGGCGCGAAGGGCGCGAAGGAATAAGAAAGAAGATGAGAGAGAAACAGATATGAGTTTTATGAGTCTGAGGTTCTGAATTTTATGAAATTTATGAATTGACTTTCCGATAATTTTGTTGAATAATTCGGAATCAGTCAAACAACAAAACTCAGGAAAAAGATATGAATGCTGATTTTTGCGATCGCACTCGCTGGCAATTCTGGATCGATCGCGGTGGCACTTTTACTGATATTGTCGCCAAGAGCCCCGACGGTAAGTTAGTCATTCACAAGTTGCTATCGGAAAACCTGGAACACTACACTGACGCCGCAGTTCAAGGAATCCGCGACATTTTGGGAATTGCCGCAGATGTTCCCATACCCGCGGCACAAATTGAAGCGATTAAAATGGGGACGACGGTAGCGACAAATGCTTTGCTGGAACGAAAGGGCGATCGCACAGTTCTGTTAATTACTAAAGGTTTCGGCGATGCGCTGAGAATTGGCTATCAAAACCGCCCGAATATTTTCGCGCGTCACATTGTTTTGCCGGAGATGCTGTACGATCGAGTTATTGAAGTTGCAGAACGCTACAGCGCTCAAGGTGAGGAGTTAACTGCTGTCAATCCCGAATTTATCCCGTCTTTGCAGCAAGCATACGATGAGGGAATTCGCAGTTGTGCGATCGTATTCATGCACGGCTACCGCTACTCGGAACACGAAAAACAAGTGGCTAAAATAGCGAAAGAAATTGGCTTTACTCAAATTTCAGTATCTCACGAAGTCAGCCCGCTGATGAAATTAGTTTCGCGGGGTGATACTGCGGTTGTCGATGCTTATTTATCTCCGATTTTACGTCGATACGTCGAACAAGTAATCAGTCAGTTAATCGAGGCAGATTCCGGGAACAAGGGATTATTAATGCCCAATGCCCAATGCCCAATGCCCAATTCCCAATTCCCCAAATTAATGTTTATGCAATCGAATGGCGGCTTAGTGGACGCGGCACAATTTCAAGGAAAAAACAGTATTTTATCCGGGCCTGCTGGGGGAATTGTCGGTGCAGTTCAAACGAGCAAAAAGGCAGGTTTTGATAAAATTATTACCTTTGATATGGGCGGAACTTCCACAGATGTTGCCCATTTTAACGGCGAATACGAACGCGAATTTGAGACGGAAATTGCAGGGGTGAGATTGCGATCGCCCGTGATGGCAATTCACACTGTAGCAGCCGGCGGCGGTTCAATTGTCTTTTTTGACGGGGCTCGCTACCGCGTCGGGCCGGAGTCTGCTGGGGCCAATCCTGGGCCTGCTTGCTATCGCAAAGGCGGCCCCTTGACGGTGACTGATTGCAATGTGATGTTGGGGAAAATTCAACCGGATTTTTTCCCGAAAGTATTTGGATTGAATGGAGATTTGCCGATCGCCCCTGACGTAGTAAAGCAAAAATTTGGGCAATTAGCGGGGGAAATTGGGGGCGAGAAGACGGCCCAAGAGGTGGCGGAGGGTTTTTTGGCGATCGCGGTGGAAAAGATGGCAAATGCTGTCAAAAAAATCTCGCTTCAGCGCGGTTACGATGTTTCGGAGTATACATTGTGCTGTTTCGGCGGTGCGGGCGGCCAACACGCTTGTGCGATCGCGGATGCTTTGGGGATGAAACGGGTATTTATTCACCCTTATGCGGGTGTGTTGTCCGCTTACGGTATGGGTTTGGCTGATGTGCGGGCTATCCGCGAAAGGGCGATCGAGCAACAATTAAATGCAGAATTATTACCTGAGTTGCATCATATTTTAACTGAATTGGAGGGAGATGGAAAGAGGGAATTGAACCGCAGAGGCGCAGAGAACACAGAGAAAGAGTCAGAGGTTTTAGTTGTTAGCAAGTTGCGCTTAAAATATCAGGGTAGTGACTCTGTTTTGGCGGTCAATTTTGCTGACAATATTGAGGCGATGCAGGCTGAATTTGAAGCCGCCCACCGACAGCGTTACAGTTTTATTATGCCAGAAAAACCGCTGATTGTGGAAGCGGTTTCGGTGGAAGTTGTAGAAAGAATGGATGTGCCGGAAGCATCCACCATTTCCCCCTCTGGTGGCACGGGCATCTTGCCTGTGCAACCAATTTCAACGGTGCAAACCTATGTTGCTGGCGAGTGGCGGGTAACGCCTGTTTATCAGAGAGACGATTTGCGATCGGGCGACTGCATAGAAGGCCCTGCTATGATTGTTGAAGCTACGGGAACTAATATCATAGAACCGGGCTGGGAAGGGGAAATCACCGAAAATAATGATTTAATTTTGAACCGCAGATGCACGCAGATGGACGCAGATAATATCGGCGTTCATTCGCGTTTATCTGCGGTTAAATCCGATCCGGTTTTGCTGGAAATTTTTAATAATTTGTTTCGGGCGATCGCGGAACAAATGGGCGTCACATTGCAAAACACAAGTTCCTCAGTCAACATCAAGGAACGCCTCGACTTTTCCTGTGCAATCTTCGACCAAAACGGGCAATTAGTTGCCAACGCGCCGCACATTCCCGTACATCTGGGTTCGATGAGCGAAAGCGTTGAAGCTTTAATTTTAGCACAAGGCAAGGCGATTCAACCGGGCGATGTTTATGTTTCTAACAATCCCTACAACGGCGGCACGCATTTACCAGATATCACCGTTATTACTCCTGTATTCGATCGTGATTCCTCCCTTCCTTTGTTTTATGTTGCCTCGCGGGGACACCACGCCGACATCGGCGGCATTACTCCCGGTTCCATGCCTCCTAACAGTACAACAGTAACTGAAGAAGGCGTATTGCTTGACAATTTCCTGTTAGTAAGCGAGGGCAATTTTCGAGAAAAAGAATTACTAGACCTTCTGACAGCGGGGAATTTTCCTGTTCGCAATTCTGCTCAAAATATAGCCGATTTGCAAGCACAAATTGCTGCTAACAAGCGCGGGGCAGAAGAGCTGCTCAAGATGGTAGAACATTATGGATTAGAGACTGTGCAAGCTTATATGGGCTTCGTACAAGACAATGCTGAGGAGTCGGTGCGGCGGGTAATTGAGGTTTTGAGTGATGGCGAATTTACTTATCCGATGGATAGTGGCGGACAAATTAAGGTAGCGATTACAATTGACAGATCTGCGCGCAGTGCAAAAATAGATTTTACTGGCACTTCTGCTCAACAATCCAACAATTTTAATGCTCCCGCTGCGGTGTGCAAAGCGGCTGTTTTGTATGTTTTCCGCACATTAGTAGATGACGATATTCCTCTAAATGCGGGCTGTTTGAAACCTCTCGAAATCATCAATCCCGAAGGCTGTATGCTGAATCCTCGCTATCCAGCGGCGGTGGTTGCCGGAAATGTGGAAACATCGCAGAATATTACCGATGCTTTGTATTGTGCGTTGGGAGTGATGGCTGCTTCTCAGGGAACTATGAATAATTTTACCTTTGGAAATCAGCGCTATCAATATTATGAAACTATTTGCGGCGGTTCGGGTGCGGGGGCAAGTTTTGACGGTACGGATGCGGTTCAAACTCACATGACTAATTCGCGTTTAACAGATCCTGAAGTATTAGAATGGCGGTTCCCGGTGTTGTTGGAAAGTTTTGCAATTCGGGCTAATAGCGGCGGGAATGGATCTCATCGCGGCGGTAATGGAGTTGTGCGGCGAGTACGGTTTCGGGAGGCGATGACGGCGGGAATTTTATCGGGGCGGCGGGTAATTTCTCCTTGCGGTTTGAACGGGGGTGAAGCGGGGAAAGTTGGACAGAATTATGTTGAAACGGTTGATGGAAAAGTTGAGGATTTGGGGAGTACGGCGACTGTGGAAATGCAGCCGGGGGATGTGTTTGTCATTGAGACTCCTGGGGGCGGAGGATATGGTTTTCCTAGCGGGGTTCACCGTTGATAGCCTTCATCGGCTGGTAAGTTTTTTTGATTGGCTGCTTGTCTGGAAATATAATTGCAGCGTTGATACTCTTGGTTGCCCGCACATTGCTTAATTCTAATAAACTCAACGTCGTGTTGCGAACAGAATTGGAGTAATTGCTCCCACAAATCTACGTTAGCAGTAGGTTTCTGTTCGCTATTTTTCCAGTTATTAGCTTGCCAGCGCAGCGCCCAATTGTGGGCAATAGCATCTACCAGGTAGCCGTTGTTATTGTATAGCGTCACTTTACATCTTGTTTTGAGTGCTTTCAGACCTTCAATTGCAGCAATAATATCCATACGATTGTTTGTAGTTAACTGAAATCCGCCTGATAGTTCCTTGCGATGATTTTCATACAGCAAGACTGCCCCATATCCGCCAGCACCGCTCGCCGTAGTTATACCGCGAGTATAGATGCTAACTTGTTTCAAGTTGCTCATGGTTGTGGGACTCCTTCAGGGAATACAAACATTTTTGGAAAGAGAATGAACATCAGAAAATTAGAATATAATTACAAGACGTTTACCCTTGAAACAAGAAATTATATTTTTAGGTGCGCTGAAAAAATAGAGTTTCTATGTACTTCTTGACATTAATACAGCGTCACGTACAAATTAACTATATAATTAATTGACTTAACTATAAACATAATTTGCCAGCACTTGCATCAAATGTATATCGTGTTGTAGAATCGGGCTGCACCAGCATTTATTACCAAAACCGTTACAGAACAATTGTGCAAACACCTAATTTTTCAGAACTCAACCATCCTGTGGTCAAATCCCTGTTCCATCACAGCGACCAGGAATTATTGACTCTGTTTCAAAACCATCCCGATCAAGGTAGGTTCTTCACGGCGATTTTTTGCCGCTACGCTCAAATTGTCCACTCGCTGATTCGCCATTCCGTACGATCGCCCGTACAAGGAGATTACCTATTTGCCCACACTTGGCTGCACATCTATCACGAGCTCCGAGGCCTCGATTTGCGCCGCGAGATCCAAGAGTCTGATGGCGGAAATCTCAGTCTCCAAAACTGGCTGATTAATGTCACCGCAGTCTGCATAAATCAAGCTGAATTGCCCCCTGTTGAGTCGATTCACTACTCTTTGCAATCGGCTCCGCCTCCCCTGTGGTGTTACGTCAAACAAGCCTTAGAATTGTTAGCGCCGCTGCCGCGTTTAGTGGTGTTGATGGCTCAGACTTTCCGCTGGAGCGAAACTCGAATTGCAGCTTATTTGCAAGCAGAAGGCGAAGCTATTTCGCCGGCTCAGGTAAAAGCTTTGCTGCAAAAAGGATATCAAACTTTAGAATTAAATTTGCCGGAGGATATTCGGGCTATTTATCTCGATGAAAATCTCGATTATCAAGAAGCACTTGTCTAGTATAGCGATCGAGTTTGTGGTTTCTCAAAAACCCGGTGTTTTAAAAATACTGGGTTTTTTAGCTATCATGTAGAGCGGAATGTGCTTCGTCCGCCCCCCACATTTTAATTTATTCTGTAAGTTGTAATCATCTATTTTAGTTGAATACAAGCAATCCAAATATAAGAGGTGGAAATGGCTGTTTATCAAGTTCGGTTGGTGAATGAGGCTCTCGCGCTCGATCGCACGATCGCAGTACCAGACGACCAGTATATCTTAGATATGGCAGAAGATGCCGGTATCCGCTTGCCGAACGGATGCAAGCAAGGAGAGTGTTCTGCTTGCGTTGTCAAACTGCTGAGCGGTGAAATCGACCAAAGCGAACAAAAATTTTTGAAGCCGCCCGAATTGCAAGCTGGCTACGCTGTTACTTGTGTGGCTTACCCGCTTTCTGACTGCACTTTGTTAACGCATCAAGAACAAGTTTTGTATCAAACATCTCTTTATTTTAAGTAATAGGAAATCACTCTTTTACCATCTTTTTTTCTAGCCTCGCTGGGCGCTGAATTTGTTTGTAGAAGATCGAATTATATTCGCCGATCAAATCGTTATCAAAGTAGATTGGGTATGGTGTAAGGTGCGTGACTCTCCAGCATCTCACTGCCACTTGAGTGGCTAGAAAGTCACGCACCCTAACGAGTATAGATAAACCCGCCCTTATTAATTTAGCAATTGTAGAATCCGCTTCAGCGGAATTTCTGCCCAATCCAAGCGGTAATTGAGTTCGTATGCTAGTTCGGCAACCGCTTTTTCCAAAATGTAAGCATCCAGCAAAACTTGTAGTTCCGGGATAGATTTTGGCAAGAAATTTGCATCGGCTGCTGTCGCCAAATAACTCTTGACAAAAGTCAGGCTAACCCAGCGGTGCCAAACGTTCGCCCACTGCTGCATCTCCGGGAGATTTTCAGGGCGAATCATGCCACTTTCTACTTCATTGCGGAGTGCCAAAGTAACAGCATAATTCAAAGATTGCAGCATTCCCGCAACATCTCGCAGGGGCGACCTCTTCATCCGTCGCTCGCTTAAGGGTCGATCCCGTTCTCCTCCGAAATCAATAATTACGAAGTCTTTGCCTGTATAAAGAACTTGCCCGAAATGAAAGTCCCCGTGACAGCGAATTCTATCGGCGGTGATTCTCAAGTTCAAAATAGCCTTGAAACGTTCCATGAGCAAATCTTCCCGGTTGAGGAGCTTTTGCGCCGATTTTTGTATTTCTGGCGGCAGTTTGGACAGCCGTTTTTTCAGATCCAGCAAAGTTCTTCCTGCCAGATTTCTCATGTGTTGATAGATGGAACGCTGGTAAAAGGAGGTGAAGCTTTCTGGGGCAAAAGCGGGATTTTCTGTGTCAGAAGCTAAAGCGAGGTGAAGCTCGGCTGTCCGTTGACCTAAAAGTTCGGCTGATGCTAAGTAAGAGCCGATGAGTTCGCGAGCTAATGGCGGAATTTCTAGGGATAAATCCGCTACTAGCGAGTTTGGCTGTCGCTGGGTTTGTCCGGTCAAAGCGTTCGGCAAATAATTTTCCGGGGCAGTAGATAAATTCTCGCTGGAATGCTTTGCTTCTACTGTCATTACTTGCTCGAAATAGTCCCGCAGTGTGTCTAATGTATAAGACCAAGCATCTACGCTGTCGGGGATTAATTTTTGTAGGATTCCGACCGTAAGGACTTGTTTTGCTGGTGTGTGATATTCCAATGCTCCGGCAATTGGAGCGTAGTGTTGGATGGAGTTGCGATCTGTTAAAAAGCGTCCGATTTCTAATTCGGGGTTGATTCCTTCCTCGATTTTTCGCAATATTTTCAGGACGAAGCGGTCGCCGTAACCTGCGGATGTATTGCTTTGTTCTTTTTTGAACACGTGAGGGTCGAGGTGGGATAAATCTTCTTCTGAGCTGAATGCACTGTCGGCAATTCCTACCAGTTGACCTGCAACACCTCTGTAACTGCGAGAATTGCCGATCGCCCCCAGCAGCGCGCTCAGAAAACCTTTGTCCCCGGCAGCATCACATAGTACCCCGACTTCCTTGTTGGTTTCTGGGAAGTGCAGGCGCGCGATCGCCCGATCGTCCACATCGCCTTTTATCTCTTCCCAACCTAAAGGCAAAACGTAAGTTTCCGGCATACCTTCAGTATAATTCAACAGCAAGAACAGAATGTAAACTTGAGATGGCTCCCCCGCACTATCTTTACATTCAACTGGTACAACCTCACTTATTTCTAATGATTGAATTGTCCTATCTGTACCGCTAAACCAGCGATTGCGGCGCAGGTATCCCGGCAAAATATTAAGCAGCATATCGCTTAACTGACTTGTAGCAAAAGCTGTTTTCCAATTGCCTATCACCGCCAAAGTAGGCAAGTCTGTGGGAACACCGTGCAGCGAAAAATCTTCGTGTTTAACAGTAAGAGTAAACCAGTAAAACGTGTGAGGACTCAAGCTCAAAAAGTAAGGATTTTCGCCAACGGCAGGAAACTCCGTGCGGCCGAAAATCTCCACCGGAACAGCACCTTTAAAGGGCGCCAGGTCTAATTCTGCCGTCTGAACGAAGCGTGACAAATTAGCCACTACGAGGATGTGTTCGTCTTGATAAGTGCGTACAAAAGCTAAAACTTTGCGGTTTTCCGGGTACAGAAACTCGCAAGTTCCGCGGCCGAATGCTTGGAAGCGCTGCCTAATTGCAATTAGGCGTTTCATCCACCACCAAAGAGAACTCGGATTCGCCCGCAGCGCTTCCACGTTAATAGATTCGTAGTGATATTCAGGGTCAACAATTGGCGGTGCGTACAGTCGCTGCGGGTTAGCACGGCTAAAACCGGCATTGCGATCGCCACTCCACTGCATCGGAGTTCTCACCCCATTGCGATCGCCCAAATAGATATTGTCTCCCATGCCAATTTCATCGCCGTAGTAAAGCACCGGCGTACCCGGAAGAGACAGCAGCAAAGCATTCATCAACTCAATGCGGCGGCGGTTATTTCCCATCAAAGGAGCCAAGCGGCGGCGGATGCCCAAATTAATTCTCGCCTGAGTATCTTGAGCGTAAACCCGATACATATAATCTCGGTCTTCATCACTCACCATTTCCAGCGTCAATTCATCGTGATTCCGCAAAAATAATGCCCACTGACAATTATTGGGAATATGTGGAGTTTGCTGGAGAATGTCGCTAATTGGGAAGCTATCTTCCATATGCAAAGCCATAAATAAACGCGGCATCAGCGGAAAATGAAAGTTCATGTGACATTCATCGCCAGCAGCGTAATATTCAACCGCATCCTCCGGCCACTGATTCGCCTCAGCCAGCAGCATCCGGTTCGGGAATTTCTCATCTACGTGCTGCCGCAATTGCTTCAGGAATAGGTGAGTTTCGGGCAGGTTTTCGCAGTTAGTACCTTCGCGCTCGTACAGGTAAGGCACCGCATCCATTCGCAGTCCGTCTACTCCCAGCGCCAACCAGAAATCTACCACATCTAAGATGGCTTGGCGGACGGCGGGATTGTCGTAATTCAAATCGGGTTGGTGGGAATAAAAACGGTGCCAGTAATAAGCTTTTGCTACCGCATCCCAAGCCCAATTAGAGGTTTCAAAATCTTTGAAAATAATCCGAGCATCTTGATATTTTTCCGGCGTATCACTCCACACATAAAAATCTCGTTCGTTACTGCCTTTCGGGGCGCGGCGCGCTCGCTGAAACCAAGCGTGCTGATCGGAAGTGTGGTTAACAATTAACTCAATAATGACCCGAATTCCCCGTTGGTGCGCTGCTTCTAAAAGGTCTTTAAAATCCTCTAATGTGCCGTAAATCGGGTTAACGGTAGTATAGTGAGATGTATCGTAGCCGTCGTCTCGGAGCGGCGAGGGAAAAAATGGCAGTACCCAAATTGCTGTTACTCCCAAGTTTTGCAGGTAATCCAGTTTTTCAGTCAGTCCTCTAAAGTCGCCGATGCCGTCTGCATTGCTGTCGGCAAAAGCCCGAACAGGTACTTCGTAAATAATCGCGTCTTTGAACCATAAGGGGTCGTCATTTAACATTGAGTTTGGCATGATTTGTAGCGATGATTGGTAATTGGTAATTTGTACTTAAAATTTGGTGATTGGGATTTGTTAGTTCAAATCCAAACTGATAAATCATAACTTATAATTTGGCCGCGATGCTCATGCCAGTGGCAGACTTTTAATCGTAATTTATTCACGCAAAACTTATAATTTCTTAACTATAAAATTTCAACAATCTGTTTTGCTATTTCGGATACAGTTTACAATCCGGGTACTGTGCTAGCTACCGATGCGCGGTAGTGCCCACCCGAAAGACCGGTGCACACCCTACCAAGGCGTGTCAACTTAAGCCTGAAACCCCTCTGTATCTCTCGCTGGTAGCCCAGTCTAGAGCTCCCTAAATCCCCCTTGATAAGGGGAGTAGGGGTTGACTTTGAGAACACTCTTGTCCCCCTTATTAAGGGGGGATCGAGTCCTTGTTGACACTAAGCGCACCCTACAGACTCAGGATTAGGTGCGGTATTTACTACCTGCCGGACGGTTGCCACGACATTACAGTACCTTGACGTTGATTACTAATTTTCGTTACATTAGTTTACATAAAGCAACAAAAGTTAAGGAAAAAGCAAATATGGCTATTGTAATCGCTCTTTTAATCGTCGGTTGGGTCGCAGCCTCAGTAATTGGCACTCAAGCATATTTCCTCGGAGAACAGTCAAAGCCAATCCACGAGCGGAATTGGAACGATGAATCTTTTGAAAAATTGGCTGTAGCAATCACAGCAACAGAGATGGATTACAGCGTTCGCGTTCCCGCCTACAGCATGGATGCTTACGGCAGCCGCACCATCTCGAATTCTTGATATCAAGTAACAGGTTTCACCATTTTCAATAACAGGCAGGATGCCTGTTCCTAATTTTCAATAACAGGCAGGATGTCGGTTCCACAAGAGAATTGATGGTTTGTGGAACAGGCATCTTGCCTGTTGCTAATTTTCAATAACAGGCATCTTGCCTATTCCACAAGAAAATTGATTGTTAGTGGAACAGGCATCTTGCCTGTTCCTAGCGGTTCGGTAACTACAAACTGTTACCTGTCAGCGCTGGGCGAGAATCTTTTTTGCGAAATTGCAAAGTGTTATTTTCGCAGTCGATCGCAATTGTATCACCCTCCACAAACGCATTTTCCAGAATCTTGTTTGCCAGCGGGTTTTCCAGCTCCCGCTGGATGGCGCGTTTCAAGGGACGAGCGCCGTAAACCGGGTCGTAACCGACATCTGTGATATGGTTTTTCGCCGCATCCGACAGTTCCAAAGTGATTTTTTGCTCGGCCAACAAACGCTCGATCCGCTTCACTTGAATGCTGACTATTTGCCGCAATTCGATCTTGCTCAAAGTGTGGAACAAAATTATCTCGTCCACCCGATTGAGAAATTCCGGCCTGAAGTGCGATCGCAGCGCTGTCATCACCCGTTTTAACATCTGTTCGTACTCTTGGTCTGTCTCCCGTTCTTGAGTCAATAAATTTTCTTCATTCTCACTCTTGTTTTCCTTCTTGGTTACAGTATCAACATCAACTCGCAGGGCTGACACCTCGACAGTACCGTCGGCAGCAACTTTATAATCTGTCTTTTGACTTGACAAATCTTTCGTTTCCTGCTTCCGACTAGCAGGTTTTTTGGCGGTTTTTTCCTTCTTAGTAAACACGTCTAAAATGTGGTCGCTGCCGATATTGCTAGTCATCACAATTACGGTATTTTTAAAGTCAACCACTCGACCTTGAGAATCGGTAATTCTGCCGTCATCCAACACTTGCAGCAAAATGTTAAATATATCCGGGTGCGCCTTTTCCACTTCGTCAAATAGCACCACCGAATAAGGGCGTCTCCGCACTGCTTCGGAAAGTTGTCCGCCTTCGTCGTAACCGACGTATCCCGGGGGAGCTCCTACTAACCGAGAGACGTTTTGCTTCTCCATGTATTCCGACATATCGATGCGGATAATCGCATCATCGCTATCAAACAAAAACTCCGCCAACGCCCGCGCTAACTCAGTTTTTCCCACGCCTGTCGGGCCCATAAACAAGAAAGAGCCGATCGGTCTTCCGGGGTCTTTCATGCCCGCCCTAGCGCGCCGAATTGCCGCCGCCACGGCTGTTACAGCTTCCTCTTGACCGATGACTTTGTGGTGCAAGTGTTTTTCCAATTGCAACAATTTTTGGCGTTCGGATTCTAACAACCGATTAACCGGAATGCCCGTCCATTTAGCGACAATTTCCGCAATATCGCCCTCAGTAACTTTTTCGCGCAGCAGGGAAGAACCTTGAGCTTGCTGTTTCAAAAGTTCCGCTTCTTTGGCTTCGCGATCGCGCACCGCAGTTTCCAACTTGCCATACTTTAACTGTGCGGCTTTATTCAAATCGTAAGCCCTTTCTGCTTGTTCGATTTGGACTCGCAGTTGGTCTTCTTCTGCTTTCAATTTATTGATTGCATCCAACAACTGCTTTTCGCCCAACCACTGAGAGGACAATTTTTCCTGCTTGACTTTTAAAATGTCAATCTCAGATGTGATGCGTTCGACGCGGAAGCCGAGCCCAGGGGCGAGAGCACCTTTTCCTTCGCCTTCGATCGACAATTTTTCCATTTCCAACTGCATCACCCGCCGGTCGATTCCTTCCAATTCCACAGGTTTAGAGGTAATCTCCATTTTCAAGTGGGCGGCCGCTTCATCTACCAGGTCGATCGCCTTGTCCGGCAAAAAGCGATCGGAAATATAGCGGAAAGACAGAGTTGCAGCAGCTACTAGGGCCGAATCAGTAATTTTTACCCCGTGGTGGCGTTCGTAACGGTCTTTCAATCCGCGCAAAATCGAAACAGTATCTTCTACGCTGGGTTCGCCGACAAATACTTGTTGAAAGCGGCGTTCCAGGGCTGGATCTTTTTCAATATTCTTGCGGAATTCGTCGAGAGTTGTTGCGCCGATGCAGCGCAATTCGCCTCTGGCCAACATTGGTTTTAACAAATTTCCCGCATCCATTCCCGAACCGGAACTGCCACCGCCACCAGTCCCCACAACCGTGTGCAATTCGTCAATAAATAGGACAATTTGCCCGTCGGAATCGATGACTTCCCGCAGAACAGATCGCAATCGTTCTTCAAATTCGCCCCGGAATTTTGCCCCAGCAATTAAACTGCCCATGTCGAGGCTAAATAGCTGGCGATTTTTCAAAGATTCCGGTACGTCACCGTTGACAATTCGTTGGGCTAAACCTTCGGCGATCGCAGTTTTTCCGACTCCGGGATCGCCAATTAACACCGGATTGTTTTTTTGACGACGGGAAAGAACTTGTACCACGCGGCGGATTTCCTCGTCGCGGCCGATTACTGGGTCGAGTTTGCCGGCTTTGGCGGCTTCTGTCAAATCGCGGCCGTACTTGCTGAGGGCGTCGGAGTTAGCTTCGCCATCTTGATCTTGGGCTTTAGCGTTGCTGCGGCTGCCTTTCCCGGTTTCGGAATTTTTTTCTTGGGCTTTAGTAGTGGCGCGGACAGATTTGATGGCTTCTTCGAGTTTTGGTCGATCGAGTGTACCGGCTGGGGGTTTGCGATCGTAACCGGGGCGACCCGGCGGGCCGTCGCCTTTTGTCAGCAACCTGCGGCCGACTCGTTCGTCTTCTACTAAGCCAATTAATAAATGTTCAACGGCGATAAAATTATCTTGCCAAGTCGCCCTGGTGGCCTCGGCAACATCTAACATCACTTCTAAGCCGCGACCGAGGTATAGTTGGTCAGCGTTGGCAACTCTGGGCTGTCGTTTGGCAAAAGCATCTAACTGCTGCGCCAAGCGGGGGGCATCGACTCCAGCTTTGCTGAGAATGCTGTTGGCCTGACCTTGCTGTTCGAGAAGGGCGATGGCTAAATGTTCAACCTCTAGCTGCTGATTGGCAAAGCGGCGGGCTACATCCTGGGATTTGACAATGGCTTCCCAGGCTTGATCTGTAAATTTGCTAGGGTCTGTTGGCTGCACGTTGGTTCCTCGCAATCAAGGGGATTCCTGTTGTTATCCGTTAATACATCGTCTCACAACCATCATAATCTTTAAACAGGATTATGAATTTATGAGTGCGGTTAACTAGGGCGGAAGTTGTGACCTAATTGACCTCTTACAAAAGCTTACAGTCCGCAATCCACCCCGAAGTTTGGTGCGGTCAGACCGACTCTAGCGATATCCTTCGGGATAGGTTCGCTGGCCGTACTTATAAAAATATTGCCAGAAACAAGATTTTTTATCGGCTGAGATTTATGCTATTTCCCACTTACCAATTTTTAGTATTTTTCCTAATTATTTTTAGCCTGATCGTCTCTGTGAAACCCCAAGTCGATTTGTATAAAAGTGTCTTGTTAGTTTCCAGTTTATTATTTTATTCCTTTTGGAGTTTCGACTTTCTCTTGCTCCTCGTTTTCTCTACAGCCTATAACTATATCACTCTCCGGGTTCTCTGCAACAGTAAGTATAAAAAAATTGCTTTAATCTCCGGCTTAGTTTTCAACATTGGCTATCTCGGCATCTTTAAATATTGCAACTTCTTTGTAACTTCCTTATTTGAGGTACTGAACCAGCTACAAATTCCAGCCAACTTTCCAGTGTTGCAAATAATCGCCCCCGTCGGCGTGTCTTTCTACACTTTTAGAATGATTTCTCATTTAATCGACTGCTACCAGCAAAAAATACCCTGTCCAAAATTTATAGACTATGCCGCCTACATTACCTACTTTCCGCAAATTGCCTCCGGGCCAATCTCGCGAGCTCGCGAGTTTTACTGGCAGCTAAATTCACCGGAAAAATACGACTATAAAATTGAAGAAGTTATAGTTTTGATTTTGTCGGGACTGTTTAAAAAATATACTTTAGCGAGTTTTTTGTTTAACTTCACTGACTTGCCATTCAAAGTCCCCCAGCAGTACAGCAGCATCGATTTAATCCTCGCCGCAATTTCCTATTCCTGTTTAATTTACGTAGATTTCAGCGGCTATTCGGATTTAGCCAACGGCATCTCCTGTTTGCTGGGTTTCAAACCCATTGCCAACTTTAATATGCCATACCGATCGCTCAGCTTGCAAGAATTTTGGAAAAGGTGGCACATCAGTCTTTCCGAGTGGCTGAGGGATTACGTTTACTTTCCCTTTGGCGGCAACAAATACGGCAAGTTGAGAAAGTACCTCAATCTATTTTTAACTATGGCGATCGGTGGATTTTGGCACGGTGCAGGTTTAAATTTTATTTTCTGGGGAGCAATTCACGGTTTAGGATTAATTGTCAACCATTTATGTAAAGATATCCCCCAAGCTATCCACTTTAAATTAGACTATGCCTTTCCCCGATTTGCTAAGTTTTGCAGTTGGCTGCTAACATTTACTTTTGTTACTTGTAGCTGGGTATTTTTCGGCACTCCCACTTGGGAAACTGCGGTGAGTTTTTTTGAAGGAATTGTCCATCCTACCGTCGCAACTTTTCAATTTAACTTCTGGCAATTGTATTTAGTAATTGCCGTCATTGGCGCGATCAACTTGTGGGGCGATCGCATCTCCCAACTATTGCAAACCGTATTGTCATTAAAAAACATTTTCTTTCGGGTTGTCTTAGTTTCGCTGCTCGTGTATACTATCTTGATGTTGGGGCCGAGTACCGTTCCGCCTTTTATTTACTTTAATTTTTAAGAAATATGAAAGACCGGGAAATTTTGCTAATTGTTACTTCTGTCATTCTCACTTTAATATTTTCCAACTTATCATTATTTCTAAAAAGCTTTGCTTCAACTCCTTTCGCCAGTCCAGAAATTAAACAAGCCGCGCGCCTGATCGAAATAGACGGTTTCCGAAAATCCGAACAAGATTTTTGGAGCCAAATTAAAGATATTAACTTCGATAGCCTCCCCAAAGAACCCGAACTTCCTCCAGTCAAAACCGAAACAAAAGCGGCAGTTGAACCCCCAAAGCCTGCTAATGCTAAAAAACCAACACCAGCTAAACCCAAACTGACCAGACCTTATCGCAAATTTTTATTTATTGGAGATTCCGTAATGTTCGACTTAGGAATTCAACTCCAGTACACTCTTAAAAAAAAATACAATATCGCCGATACGAAAATTGACTACAAGGTCTCGACCGGACTAAATCGAATAGATTATTATGACTGGTATGCCAGAACTCGCCAAATAATTAATAATTACCAGCCGGATGTAGTGATAGTTTTGTTCGGAGCAAATGACCGTCAAAATATTATTGATTCTCAAGGAAAAGGCCGGGTTGTTATGACCAAAGAATGGCAAAAAGCTTATCAAGAAAGAGTTGACAGATATGCCAAGTTACTGGATTCGTCATCCGTGAGAAAAGTGTATTGGGTCGGTCAATCCATACCTAATAAATCTTTGTATCTCAAAGCTTTTCCCATCATGAACGATATTTATAAAAATGCCAGCAAATCTTCATCCAAAATTGAATTTATTTCTACTTGGGAGACTTTTGGACAAGCCGGAAAATTTGTTCCTGTAGTTGCCAATAAATCGGGTAAGCGAGGCTATGTAAAAAATAATGACGGCTTGCACTTTACCTCCCACGGCGCTCAAATTATCAGCGACTTAATCGTTGACCAAATGGTCAGGGACAAAATCTTAAAACTTCCGACAAAGAAATGACTATAATAGGTTTTGTTTCCTGACCCAACCTAAAATTGTGACATTTGATCGATTAGTGCAAAATTATATATTGAGTGCGGGATGCACATTAGCATTGCTAAACCAGGTTTATCAGAAAAATCTAGGCTTTAGTTATGAGAAATTTACTCGTGAAACCGGGTTTATAACTCCCTATGCCTCCCGGACTAATATTGACAAAAAGCAGCAGTAAATGTAATGCTGAATTCAGCATCAAACAACGCCGTCCATATCTAGTAATTGTCCTGGCGACAAATTATGACGAGCAATATGTGGAAACTCGATCGCCCTAACATCCCTGAGTCAATGGGGTGCAGCGGCATAGCGCTAGTCTTCACTCTCACTAAATATACTCAACCTTGGCAAAGAATAAACCTAATTGAAAAAATCCTGCAACAGTGCGGGATCGATCCTTTTGCTGAAGTTGTGGGCGTACCGAAAAGCGGAATATTTAGAGAAAATATACCGGAATCCGTCAGAAAACCCCATCCGAATTTACTGTTTCGGGCTTTGGCAATTCAGGCATTGGGGAAGGTGCGAGAGGGAGTGATATCAAGTGAGAGAGCGGCTCGATCAAGTGATTTTAGCAAAAATCTGCTGGCGGCGTTAGAACAGGAAGCGCGAGGGGGATCGACTCCTTTAATTCGGTGGTCTGCGGCTGTTAGTATTAAGTCAATTTGGTTGGATGAAGCAGGACAACGACAAGGCAAGGAAGGTGCTGTCAATGTCACAATCAATGCAGGGGAAATTGAGCGGCGGGTTGTAAAAGAGCAAATTAAAGAGTTAACAAGCAACCAATTTGCTTTGGACGACAGCAGCAGAAATGACAGCAGTAAGGAATATGAGAATTGTCTCGATTTTTGGGTGTACGGGCCGCGCTGGCTGCTGCCGAGGCTGTCAATGGATTGCGAAGAATATCTGTTTTGGATCGATCGAGTATTTGCTGCGATCGCATTTACGGGCCCGTACAAATTGAATGCTGAAAACGATGCAGCGGTGACAAACTTTTTGGAATTTGCGGAAAATAATTTTAATGACTGGGAATTCTCCAAAATACTTGCCAAAATTTTTGAGTTCCTGCACCACCCGGAAGCAAAAGTCAAAAATCTAGTTCCAATTATTTTAGCACCGTACAAAGACAAGCTGGAGCGAAAATCGGCGCAGATTCTGACAGCGCTCGTATATAAATTTAATGTAAAATATCAGCCCTTAGAATCCCTGACTCTTCCCGAAATCGAGGAGTACAAAGCGTCACTGTATTTCGGTAAAATGGAAATTGACGACTTGTATGGTGAGGCTTTGGCGCTGTGCGGCGATCGGGATGTCGAACTCGCAAGTTTATTGTCAGCTAAACAAAGGGAATCCCAAAATACTCTAGAGGAGCATATCAACAATCTCAGCAAGTTAGTTAAGTCAATCATAAATTGCCAGAGCTTGTTAGATGCTAATAGGGAACTTTTGTATTTGACTGTAGATCGGCTGGAAAAATGGGATTACACTCTAGACAATAAACTGGCGACGCACCGCAAACAAATCCAAAACCTGAGCTTAGATAAAAGTACATCCGAGCAGTGCATAAACCTCGACAATGAACTCAATTATATCAGAGATGGTTTGCAGTATACTTTGTATGAAATCACCTCAAATATTAACACCCAAATTAGAGAGTTAGAACTTTCTGGGTCCAAAAATAGCAAGACTGCAACAGATATGTTTAAGTGGACGTGGCTATTATTCCGGGCCGGGTTTTCAGTAGGGCTGTTTTTGTATTTATCCGATTTAGTGATTAACTGGATATTCGCGGTCAGCTACACAAGGGAATTTCTAGTTTATTGGACTATTTTATTTAGTGTGATAGTAGTATTTTTGTTAGTATTAGCTGTATTTTTTTCGGGTATCGCGGCTTTAGACCAGCGCCGAGAATCTAAATTAATTCCTAAATTTGATAGTTTAAGCCAAATAGGCAGCAGTTTTTCTATTTTGTGGCAAAAAATTTATTTGCAGCAGTTTGTACCGTCGGTGCGATCGAATTAAAAGTTTCAGTTGACACTTGACACTTGACAGTTGTCAAAAGGAAAACGGAAGAGGGAAGATAATTTTTCCTTCCCCTTCCCCCTCTTAAGAAAGTTAGGATGCGGTTGTTGCTGCTACTTTCTGACTGCTGCTAGCTTGATTTTCCAGTTGAATTAATTCAACTTTATATCCATCTGGGTCTTGCACAAAAGCGATGACTGTTGAACCGTGCTTCATCGGGCCGGGTTCCCGAATAACTTTACCGCTGCGGGCTTTAATTTCTTCGCAAGTACCATAAATGTCGTCAACGCCGATCGCAATATGACCGTAAGCATCCCCTAAATTGTACTGTTCGACGCCCCAGTTGTATGTTAATTCCAAAACTGTAGTGTCTGATTCGTCGCCGTAGCCAACAAAAGCCAGAGTAAATTTACCGTCTGGATACTCTTTTTGCCGCAGTAATTTCATGCCCAGAACCTCGGTGTAAAATTTGAGGGATTCTTCCAGGTTGCCGACTCGGAGCATCGTGTGTAGTAATTGCATTTAGCTCACTCCAAATTTCTTAAGCTTTCATCTATTTTAGCGATATCTTGCTGGAAAAAACCGCGTCGGCACAGTTTACCTGGTGTTAGATTGCTTTTTACTGAACAAAAACCACCACAGTTCTAAACCAATTAATGTCAATCCCCCTGCTGTTACGCCAATTTTTAAACTTAACGGCTGTTCAATGCTGCGGAATTGATTCGTTGAAGTAGAATGCGGGACGGACTGTTCGGAAGCTTGAACTCCCGATGCCATTCCCATCACAAGTCCTAAACTGGCGAGAATTCCAAAAATTTGACGATGGTGTAACATTTTTATAATTCCTCCAAATTTATGCAATAGATTTTGGTTTAAAATTCCGCAAGCGCAAAGCATTAGTAAGTACGGAAACTGAACTAAAAGCCATTGCTCCGCCGGCGATAATTGGATTGAGCAGCCAGCCAAATATGGGGAACAAAATCCCCGCCGCGATCGGTATTCCAGCGATGTTATAAATAAACGCAAAAAACAGATTTTCGCGGATGTTCCGCATTGTGGCGCGGGAAAGTTTAATTGCTGTAACTATGCCTTGCAAATCTCCTGAAATTAAGGTAATGTCGCTGGCTGCGATCGCCACATCAGTACCGGTGCCGATCGCAATTCCCACGTCTGCTAAAGCCAAAGCCGGTGCATCGTTAATCCCGTCTCCCACCATCGCGACAATTTTTCCTCCCCGTTGCAGGGCTTGGATTTGAGCTGCTTTTTGGTCGGGTCTAACTTCGGCAAAAACGCGAGTAATGCCCACGGATTGGGCGATCGACTCCGCAGTCGCGCGATTATCCCCCGTCAGCATCGCCACCTCCAAACCGAGTTTTTGAAGTGCTTTCACCGCCTGCGCTGACGATGGTTTGAGAGCATCCGCAATGCCCAGAATTGCCTCTATTTTGCCTTCTACAGCCATCCAAACAACCGTTTTGCTCGCAGCTTCCAAAGCTCTCCCGCGCAGTTCCAGATATTCAGTATCGCAGCCTAGTTCCTGCATCCACCTCAGCGTTCCCAGGGCGATCGACTTTCCGGCTACAACCCCGCGCACGCCACTCCCGGCGATCGCCTCAAAATCCTTAACATCCGTCAAATTCACCTCTTGAGATTGAGCGTATCTAACAACAGCTTCGCCCAAAGGATGCTCCGAATTTCGCTCTACAGACGCCGCCAATTGCAGCAACTTTAACTCATTGCTATTCTCCGTTCCTTTAATTGTCACAAAATCAGTGACAGTTGGCTTGCCTTCAGTAAGAGTTCCTGTTTTATCTAACACAATAATTTGGATTTTGTGAGCCAATTCTAAACTCTCGGCCCCTTTAATTAAAATTCCGTTTTCTGCACCCTTACCCGTGCCAACCATCACAGCAGTCGGAGTCGCTAAACCCAAAGCGCAGGGACAGGCAATAATCAACACTCCCACCATGGTCACTGTGGCTAGAGTGAAGTTTCCCGTCGCGTTAAACCAGATAATAAAAGTAGCTAAAGCGATGGCAATTACTACAGGGACAAACCAACCAGTCACTTGGTCTGCTAACTTTTGAATCGGTGCTTTTGAACCCTGTGCCTCCTGTACCATCTTGACAATTTGGGCTAAAAATGTATCTTTGCCAACTCTTGTCGCCCGAAACTTGAAGCTGCCAGTTTTGTTAATTGTGGCTCCGATAACTTCGTCGCCAAGCTGCTTTTTGACAGGCAAACTTTCTCCCGTAACCATTGCTTCTTCTACCGTCGAACCACCCTCAATTACCTCTCCGTCTACGGGGATTTGCTCTCCGGGCCGCACCTGCACGATGTCGCCAATTTCCACTTTGGCGATCGGCACTTCCAACTCTTCCCCGTTGCGAATTATCCGAGCAGTTTTTGCTTGCAAACCCATGAGTTTCCGAATTGCCTCCGAAGTTTCTCCCTTCGCCCGATTTTCTAGGGTTTTTCCCAACAAAATTAAGGCAACAACGGTAGCGGCTACTTCGTAGTAAACGCCAGAATTTAAACCTTGGGCTGTGAATAAACCGGGAAAAAATGTCACAAATACAGAATAAAAGTAAGCAGCACTCGTACCCAAAGCAATCAAGGTATCCATTGTCGCCAGTCGCCGTTTTAGGGATTTCCAAGCTCCCACATAAAACGATTTGCCGCACCAGAATTGTACGGGTGATGTCAGGGCTAATTGCAACCAATAATTGTGCAGCCATGCGGGAATAAATGGCAGGTGCAAGCCGGTCATCGCTGGAATAGCGCCCACAACTAGCAGGATGCTGACGATACCTGCCGTCCAGAGTTTCCGCTGCAAGGTTTGAGATTCAGATTTGCGATCGGCTTGTTCGGAATCATCCTCTGTCGCCGCCATTTCTTGAAGTGGCAAAGCTTGGTATCCCGCAGCATCAACAGCCGATTGAATTGTTTCTAAGTTGGTTTGCTTGGAGTCGTATTGGATGGTTGCTTGTTCCATCCCAAAATTGACATGACACTCAATTACGCCGGGAACAGATTGAATTGCTTGTTCGATAGAGGAAGCACAAGAAGCACAACTCATGCCCCGCAATTTAAGTGTGAGATTGTCCATATATGCCCTCATAAATTAGACAATTACCTTCTGTCTTTAAATAGCTGGATAGCCAGCAGATGCGATCGCTTTCCTAACTTCAATTTCCGACTTAGCGGTTTGAATCGTGACCAATTTTGTCTTGAGATCCGCCTCAACGGTAGAGGCTGAGTCAATGGCTTGGACTGCTTTTGTGATTGTAGTCGCACAAGCAGAACAAGCCATCTTAGGAACTTTTAGCTGTAAAGTCATAATTTGAACCTCAGCAGAAATTACTCTGCTCAATCAATGAATTAACTCCATGGTAAAGTCTCCAGTAGGCTGGAGAGTCAAGGGAAATTGCAAAATAAATCAGGAATTAGGAAAAAAGTGGTTTGACAGGCTACCCATAAAGGTAAGGCGCACACTGTGTACCCTACATAATTAGATTCAAGTGAGTTTTGTAAATCTTAACTTTGAGTGCGATCGACGGCACAGCAATAATTCTTTACAAGTTAGCAGCAAAAATTTCATCCTAATTTCATTTATATGTGAAAAGCTGAAGATAAATGGCCGTTTTAAGGATATAAGCTCTATGAAACCAATTTCATTGAAAACAGGCTTTGCAGCGCTGATGTTGACCGCCACAGCCGCTGTAACCAGCGGAGTGCTTGCAGCTTGTTCAAAAAGCCCTTCCAGCGAAACTCCAGCCCCAAATGTTACGGCTGCAACCCAAGCAAACAACAAGCAAGACGTGGCACAAGGTGGCGGCATGGGTGGCATGAATCATGGCATGAATCACGATATGTCAATGGATTTAGGCCCTGCTGATGCCGACTACGATTTGCGATTTATTGATGGCATGACAGTACACCATCAAGGCGCTGTAAAAATGGCTCAAGATGTGCTTAAACAATCCAAACGCCCGGAAATGAAAAAACTTGCCACTGATATAATTGCTGCTCAAAACCGCGAAATAAATCAAATGAAAGAGTGGCGAAAAACTTGGTATCCCAAAGCCAGCAGTACGCCGATGGCTTATCACGCTCCCATGGGTCACATGATGGCAATGACTCCCGAACAAATGCAAAGCATGATGATGAGTATGGATTTAGGTGCTGCTGACGATCAATTTGACTTGCGATTTATCAATGCGATGATTCCTCACCACGAGGGAGCTTTAGTGATGGCTGAAGATGCTTTGAAGAAGTCAAAACGCCCGGAAATGAAAAAATTGTCTCAAGAAATTCTGACTTCGCAAAAGCAAGAAATTGAGCAAATGAAACAGTGGCGGCAAGCTTGGTATAAACAGTAAGTTAGCTACCCTAAACAAAAGGTGAAACAATTCCAGAAAATGAGTGATATTAATCACATTAGCTCAAGAGATCCGAAAATACTGGCTTCACCAAAGCAAGAAATTGAGCAAATGAAAAAGTGCCTACAACCTTGGTAGACAAAGTAATATAGCTCGACTGTGGCTGTCAGCATTTGTCTGACTCCACCTCAGTTTCCTTAGATGACCTAAACATAATGTAGACCATTGAGCCGCCCTACGTCTAAAGTAGTAGAAAATTACGTAAGAATACTGTATACAATTGCTCCGCCCTACCTCAAAAGTAGTAGATAAGTCAGCAAAAAGCTATATAGATAGAGAGGGTAGTTTATGATATTGAATAGCTTGGAATTAAACACCACTTATAAATCAAATGCAGCCGTAGATGAGCTAGTGAGCGCATTGACAAAAGAAATTGAAGCGCAAGAAGAGATAAAAAAAACGGAAAAAAATCTACAGCACAATCGCTTGTCATTAGGCACAACTTATATTGGTATTTTAGAAGCCGGTGGGTATCTGGGCTGCTGATGCCAAATTTCATCCTAATTTCATTTGACCGTGAAATACTAGGTTGAGTAGAGCATTTCTAGCTCTCGGTCATTGCTTAGCGGTCGCTTCTTGGAAAATGCTAATAAGTAACTTTACTTAATGGGTATCACTTACTTACCTTGGCAAAATAGCAACTGCTAAACCTGTGGCACTCAACCTGATTTCAAGGACAATGCCAACGATGATATTCCACAAGTATGCTCAATGTCCGGCAATTATTAGCAGCTTTTCAGGAACTTTGTTCAGCCTAATTTTGCTAAGTTCTCCGGCTGTCGTTTTGGCACACGCGGGACACGGAGATGAATTTCACCAAAGCGGCGAAACAACTCAAACTCCTGCTGCTATTTCTGTCGATGCCGAAACAGCCAAACGATTAGGAATTAAAGTCTCCCCTGCCGCCCGCCAGCGACTAGATATCGGCATCAAAACCACAGGACAAATTGAAACTTTGCCCAACCAAAAAGTAGAAGTGACGGCTCCTGTTGCTGGCAAAGTAGTAGAGTTGTTGGTTAAGCCTGGGGACAAAGTATCAAAAGGTCAACCCGTTGCGGTTTTATCGAGTTCAGAATTAGGACAGTTGCGGGTTGAATCTCTCTCGAAACGTGCCGAAGCTGAGGCAGATTTGCAGCAAGCGGAAGGCGATCTAAAACTAGCACGAGAAAATTACGATCGCCAAAGTCAAATATCCGCAGCAGAAATCGCCCAAGCCCAAACCCAGTTGACAGCGGTAACTAAGCAGTACCAGCAAGAACAAGAATTAGTCAACAAGCGTTCAGTTGTGCAAGCCGCTAAAGAAAACTATCAGCGTCAAGTTGAAATAGCGGAAGCCGAAATAGCGCGGGCAGAAACTGAACTGACAGTGGCTAAAGAACAGTTCGATCGCGACAAAGAATTAGTGGCATCTGGGGCGATCGCGCGGCGCACAATGCTGGAATCGCAAGCCCACTTCGCCGAAGCTAAAGCCACTGTTGCTAAGGCAAAAAGCCGTCCTGAAGTTATCAAAGCCCAAACCGAAATTAAACAAGCCGAAGTAGACCTGCCGATGCGGGAATTGCGGGAATCTCAAGGCAGAGTAGCAGAAGCAAAAGCTCAACTTACCAGAGATCAGAGTCGCCGGGAAGTCCTAGAAGCCGAGAACCAACTCAAACGCGGAAAAACTGCAGTCGAAGTCGCTCAGTCGCGCATTCGCTTGGCTGACGCAGCCTATCAAGCGCGGCTGCAACAATTAGGAACTGTTGCCAACGATCGAGGACTCGTTACCGTAGTTGCTCCGATTTCGGGGACGGTAGCCGATCGCGAAATCACCCCAGGCGAGTCAGTAAACGCTGAAAAACCGTTGATGAGTCTCTTAAATGACAGCCGCGTTTTTGCCACAGCCAACATTTACGAAAAAGACCTGAATAAAGTAAAAAAGGGTCAGGAAGTCAGGGTAAAAGTCGCTAATTTACCCGATCGCACTTTCAATGGAAAAATCGCCTTAATTGGGTCATCCGTGGAAGGAGAAACGCGGGTTGTGCTGGTAAAAGCAGAACTAGATAATATTAACGGCGAATTAAAACCTGGACTGTTTGCTGAGTTGGAGATTTTAACCGACAAAACTGCAACAAATATTTTAGTAATTCCGAGTGCGGCGGTAGTGGATGTTAGCGGTAAAAAAACCGTTTACGTCCAAAATGGCAATGCTTATCAACCTGTTGAAATTGAACTCGGTCAAACTGCCGGAGATTTAGTTGAAGTGAAGAGGGGTTTATTCGAGGGAGATTTGATAGTAACGCAGCGAGCACCTCAACTCTACGCACAATCTTTGCGGGGCGGCAGCAAGCCCTCAAAAGACGAGGAAAACAAAAAGGCAACTCCAAAGCTAACAGAGGTTAATTTTAATAATTTACCCGTGTCTTTATGGTGGGCGGGAATAGGGGGAGGAGTTGCGATCGCATCACTGACTTTCACAGCCGGCGTGTTGTGGGGAAAGCGGCGCAAATTGCCAGCAATAGCAGCGGATTCTGGAAACAATGCCGGAAACAATAGTTTTTCCGCCTCTACATCGGCGTTGGACAATGAACTGCTGTTACACAATGACAACCATCACCTTAAAACTCAAGAGGCAGAAGTCAAGAGTTTGAAGTAACAATTTGGACTTTTTTTGAACTAATTACTAATTACTAATTACCAATTACCAATTACTAAATGTTCAGCACTATTCTGAGATGGGTAATTAACCGCCGCTGGCTAGTCGTTATCGCCACAATTATTGTTAGTCTGTGGACATTTTCTATCATCCCCCAAATGTCGCTTGATGTCTTCCCTCCTTTTGCACCCCCGCAAGTCGAAATTCAAACCGAAGCACCGGGTCTCGCACCGGAAGAAATCGAGTCTTTAGTAACACTGCCAATTGAAAGTGCAATTAATGGAACTCCTGGGGTGACAGCAGTGCGATCGTCTTCCGCTGTGGGCCTTTCTGCGGTTAAGGTAATCTTTGATTGGGGAACTGAAATTTATCAAGCGCGCCAGTTGATAACAGAACGGTTGCAGCAAGCGCAAAGCAAACTCCCGGCTGGGGTAGAAACACCGCAAATTTCTCCCACAACTTCTCCTGTGGGCACTGTTATTACCTATGCTTTTACATCGGAAACTACTCCTTTGATGGAATTGCGCCGTCTGGTTGATTGGCAAGTTACAAATCGGCTTTTGGCAGTGACTGGGGTTGCTCAAGTGGTGGCTTACGGCGGCGAAGAAAAGCAGTATCAAATATTAGTAGAACCTGCTAAGTTGAAAGCTTTTAATGTGTCGTTGCAGCAAGTGGCTGAAGCGGCGGCGGCTGCGAATGTTAACGCGCCAGGGGGGTATTTAATTACGCCGGATCGAGAAACTTTAATCCGAGGGGTGGGGCGGATTGAGTCTCTGGAAGATTTGCAGCAATCGGCGATCGACTCTCGCCACGGAACACCCGTCAGAATTGGTGATGTGGCTGATGTCAAGATTGGTGCTGCAATCAAGCGGGGCGATGGCAGTTTTAACGGCAAAAAAGCTGTGATTGTGATGGTAAACAGACAGCCCGTTGCTGATACTCCGACGGTAACTAAAGCGGTTGAGGCAGCAATGGCTGAGGTGCAGCAAGCTCTGCCAAAAGATATTAAAGTTACTGTGACTTTTCGACAGGAAGAATATATTAATTCCTCGGTGGAGAATGTGCGATCGGCTTTAGTTGAAGGCAGTATTATCGTCACCCTTATTCTCATCCCGTTTTTGATGAATTGGCGCACTCTGGCGGTTGTTTTGCTAGATTTCTTTCTGACTTGGCTGTTGGCGCTGCTGGCGATGTATTGGCTGGGGCTGGGGCTGAATACGATGACTTTGGGGGGTTTGTCCGTGGCGATCGGCACTGCGATCGACGATGCGATCGTTTATGCCGAAAATACCTACCGCAACTTGAGAGAAAATACGTCTTCTCTTCATCCTCGCCCGGTGATGGATGTGATTTTTGATGGCAGTCAGGAGGTGCGCGATTCGTTAATTGGAGCGACTGTTATTGGCATTGTTGTGTTTTCGCCAATTTTTACTTTGCCCGGTGTAGAAGGTCGAATTTTTACGCCGATGGGGATTACTTATCTGGTAGTTGTTGTGATTTCGAGTCTAGAATCTCTGTTAATATCTCCGGCCCTTTGCGCTATTTTGTTGCCTACCAAACGCATGAGTTCACAAGAACCTTGGCTGCCGAGATTTTGCAAGAAACTCTATCATTTTTTTATACAATTGTCAATGCGATATTCGGGAATTATTTTAGCTTTAGCTGCTGCTAGCATGGTGGCTGCATTAATTATTTTGCCTTCCTTTGGACGGGTGTTTTTGCCGGAGTTTCAGGAGCAAACTTTGGTGAATACTATTATGCTTTATCCGGGGGTGTCTTTGGAGACAACAGATAGCGCAGCTTTTGCTATTGAAGATGCACTTAAGAATGATACCAGGTTTGAATACGTGCAAGTGCGATCGGGCCGAGCTCCGGGAGATGCTGATGCTGCGGGAGTCAATTTAGCTCACATTGATATCGGTTTGAGCGAGGCAGGGCTGAAAAACAGGCCGCAAACTTTGGAGTCGCTGCGGCAGGAATTTGCTAAATTGCCGGGAGTTGCACCAAATATCGGCGGTTTTATTTCTCACCGGATGGATGAGGTTTTATCTGGTGTCAGGAGTCAGATTGCTGTCAAAATCTTTGGCCCGGATTTGGATCAACTTCGCAGCATCGGTGCCCAAGTTGAAGAGCAAATGAAAACAGTTGAAGGCATTGTGGATTTGCAACTCGAACCGCAGGTGCCAGTGCCACAAATTCAAATTAAGTTTAACCGTCAAGCTGCGGGTAGATACGGTTTGAAAATCGGAGAGCTTTCTGAAATAATTGAGACAGCTTTAAACGGCAAAGTTGTTTCTCAAGTTTTGGAGGTGCAGCAAACTTTTGATTTAGTTGTGTGGTTGCAGCCTGAAGCCAGAAACAACCTAGAAACTATTCAGAATTTGCTGGTTGATACTCCCAGCGGCAACAAAATTCCCCTCGCCCAAGTTGCGAGTGTCAAATACGGTACGGGGCCCAATACGATTAACCGTGAGAATGTTTCTCGCTTGATTGTGGCGGCGGCTAATGCTAAAGGT
This sequence comes from Microcoleus sp. LAD1_D5, assembly GCF_036702115.1. NCBI lineage: Bacteria > Bacillati > Cyanobacteriota > Cyanophyceae > Oscillatoriales > Microcoleaceae > Microcoleus > Microcoleus sp. LAD1_D5. Next base: position 133,820 of record NZ_JAUBSA010000007.1, read on the forward strand.
AGGGATTTGCGATCGGTTGTGAATGAAATTCAAGCTAAAGTTAAACGAGAGGTGGAGTTACCTTTTGGCTATTTTATCCAGTACGGCGGTCAATTTGAAGCGGAACAAAGAGCTTCGCAAAATATTATGATATTTAGTGCGATCGCCTTTTTGGTAATTACAGTATTGATGTACTTGTCCGTCAAGTCTATCGCTTCAACTGCTATGATTATGATTAATTTGCCGATCGGATTAGTAGGAGGAGTAATTGCGGTAGCTTTGACGGGCGGCATCATCTCTGTAGCTTCCCTGGTTGGCTTTGTCACATTATTCGGCGTTGCCACCCGCAACGGCTTGCTTTTAGTAGACAACTACAACTCTAAGTTTGCCGAAGGACTGCCTTTTAAGGAAGCAATTATTAAAGGTTCGATGGAACGGCTCAACGCCATCTTGATGACCGCTTTAACTTCAGCTTTGGGTTTAGCACCTTTAGTATTTGTAGGCGGGGCGGGCAAGGAAATTTTGCAACCGCTGTCAGTAGTAGTTTTAGGAGGGTTATTTACTTCGACAGCACTAACTCTGTTAGTTTTGCCAGCTTTGTATGCTCAATTTGGGCATTTTTTACGACCTCAACCACCTCAGCCAGTTATTGAAGACGGGAAGGTAGTTAAAGCTGAAATAGCGAACTGATAAATTTTACTGAACTCCCTTAATCAAACTGCAAAGTGGCTCGCTATCGGGATTGTCGGAAGCTCGATTTGTCCAAAGTTTTTTATAAGCTTCCAACTCAGCTTGGAACGCACTCATGCGCTGAATTTCCTCATATCGGTAGCCAGTTTCACTTTTTTGTGGTGGCTATAGTAACCCGATTTTTCAAGATTAAATATTTTCTATTGTTAACATTTGTAGTGGAGAAAAAAGCAGCAGTAACTCAAAACAGAGTTACTGCTGTCGGATATTCTCTTGCTTCTCCCCTGCGAAAAATCCCTGATAGAATCTACACACATCGGGGGAAATAAGGATTATTTATCGCAATTAGCTGGCGGACAGTCAGGAGTATTGCAGGGGCCTGCGGCAAAGACAACAGCGGCTGTACCTGCTGTCAGGAGAACGGCCGTCAAAGCTGCGAGAGTGAATCGTTTAGTCTGAGTTGCTTTAATCATTAATTTTTACCTGGGAATTTAGGATGAAATTTTTTTTTGGGAAACTATAAATAGCATAAACTTTCAAGCGCTATAGAGTCAAGGGCGGAAACATTAAGATTTATAAAAATATTTAATTTTCGAGGTCGCAAGCCGAATACTTGTATGAAAGTGTGAAGACTTCATCCGAGTTTCATTTCTGGGTGTCATACTTTTCAATCATTGTACGCAAGGACTCAAACAAATGAAATCGCTCCAATCAAATTTAATTATTTTAGGCAGTGTCGGATTGCTGTTTTTGGGAGCTTGCAGTAACGACGACCAAGCAAGCGATACAAATAGCAGTCCAGCCTCCTCTCCTGTCGCCTCTCAACCTGCATCTTCGGCTCCCGCCACTGCTCCTGCAACAGCAACTCAAGGGGGGCAAGTTGTAAAGTCTGGAGCTTACTATTTAGAGTTTGTACCTGAAAAAGAAGCTACCGGAACTCATTTAGATGTTTTTTTGCAAAAAGGGGAGAAAAAGGAACCAGTTCCTAATGCTAAAGTGACGGCTCAAGTGCAGTTAACGAATGGAAAGCAGCAAACTCTAGCTCTCAAGTATGATGCTGAGGGCAAACATTACGCTGTGGTGTTTCCCGGCAATGAACCCGGTCAGTATCCAGTGAAAGTGACTGCGGATATTAACGGAGAAAAAGTTGACGGTCGTTTTACCTTCAATCAATAGATAGCTGATTTCCTAATGCGCTCTCACTTATGGGCGTATTAGTTATTAGCAACACACAACTCCCTCCTGCATTTCCACTCAAAAGCAGATCGCACTTTATTTACTATTTGGTGGCCTGTGTTTTTTTGAATGGGAAAAACACTCGACCTGCCAAACTTTGAAAGTAAATGCCGCCGATGGTAATTAAAAATCCGAAATAAGCCAGGCCCTGCACTAAATAAAGCTTATCCGTGTATCCAAACAGCGCACTCAACAACAAACCTGGAAACTTTTCTTCGGGAAGCAGTTGCGAGGTATTCCAGACCATCGGCCCGAGAATGCAAGAGTGGATTTTAGTAAATCTTTCGTAATAAAAACACAGGGCTGCTGATTCGCGATTTGTTTGCGATAAAATATTCATCGCGCTGTCAAAAAGTCCCAATGTAGATACCACTAAACCCGCTACAATAAAGAGCAATAAAATGCCCATATATTTGAAAAACAGGCGGATATTAATTTTTATTCCCCATTTGAACAGTAAGACACCAATTCCGGTGGCTAAGAGCATGCCGCCCAAAGCGCCGAGGGCTGGAATAATCCCTTGTTCAAACTTAGCGACGACAAACAAAACGGTTTCAAATCCTTCGCGTAAAACAGCAATCAAAACTAAACTAAATACGCCCCAGCCGGCATGAGAATTTTGGGTTAAGGCAGCACTCACAGCGCCTTCGACTTCGGCTTTCATAAATCGCGCTTGCTTGGTCATCCAAATCAGCATCCAGCTCAGCATTGCGATCGCTAACACCCCAAAGGTTGCCTCTAGCAGCGACTCCATAATCGGCGCAAAAGGCTGATTGGATGTAGATAAAATTTGAATAGTCCAGCCGAACACTATACCTATCAAAGCGCTGGCGATAAGTCCAACCGCAACACCGCCAAAAACCCAAGGATTTAAATAACTTTGACCGGATTTTTTGAGGCAAGCTAGAACGATTCCGACAACTAAGGCGGCTTCTACTCCTTCGCGCAGGGTAATTACAAATGTGGGTAATGCTTCGCTAAAATTCATTTTTTTAGTTTAGGTAATATGTGGAGGTAATTGGTATATTTTTTACCAATTACCGTTGGCGGCTTGAGTTAACTCTTTTAAGATGCGGGTTTGAGAACTTTTTGGCTGTCGCTCTCGATCGCTTTAACGAGCTGGTTGACTTGTTCGGTGGTTTTTACGGGGGCGGGGGGTGCGATCGCAGTTGGCCAATTTGCCTTAAGTTCAGTCATGTTGGCAACAATTGCTTTATCGATTTCCGGGCTGGTTTTAGCCACTTGCTCGGCGATATCTTTGTACAGCATTTCCGCGTACATGACAAAACCCCGCGAATCTTGATATTCAATAATTGCGGAAATTTTGCCGTTAGCAACTGCGGCTCCATATTCGGAGTTAGCTGTATCTAGCAAGCCGTTAATCACTTGCAGCACGAATTTCGGATCTTTTCGCTGGGTTTCGGGAAGGGCGGCAATTGCTCCATCAACTGCTTGCATAGATGTGTCAAATTCTGCATTCACTTGAGCCGGATCTTTTGCACCCGCTTTAACTAAATCCTGCAATTTAATTAAAGTAGTCTTAAATTCGGGAATTTTACGCTCGTTTAGCTGATCTTCCACATCAGCATAAATTTCTTCGACTGGATGCCCGATGTGCGGTTCTGCCTGCTCGGGTTTGCCTTGCTCCAATAGTTCTTGGGCTACGAAAAGATGCCCTTTCATCAAGCCAAGTTTAGTCATGTAGTCTACATCTTTGGGTTCGCCTGTCAGCACCACATTTTCAATAGTTACCAAGTCTTTGATTTGGTCGAATTGGGCTTGAGTAATGACATTTTTTGAAACCAATTCTTCGACTTTTCCGTAAGGGCGGCTGGATTGAATTTTGTTAGAAAGTGCTGGCACTCCTAACTTGGCTTCGAGTTTATCTAACTCTGAAAGAATGGCAGTATTGATGTTGATGCCGCCTTTGCTGCCGTGATTCCCGCTGTGACCGCTTGTGGATGCGGGACTGGCTGTGGCAACGGGTGAGGGTGTGCTGTCGGTGTTGCTGGCTGTGGGGGAAACGCAACCAGCCAGAGCAACGAGGATGGCTGTAGCAGTGACTGTGGGTAATAAGCGAAAGGATGGTAACATGGCAGTTGCTAATTTTTACGTTATGTGCATTTGGACTCACAAGTTATTAAGAATAATTCTCAATTTGCGAGCTATTCATTCTACCTATTTGCGATCGAGCTTGTCAAATAATTTCATACTTTATTTGAATCGGCGCACCCTGGTAGCAGGATTGGGTTTAAGTGATGACTTCAAATACACCCATGCAGCCTGCTTCGGCGATCGCATCTTGATGGGGATGAAACATAAATTTTCCAGCGTAGCCGTAGGTAAATTCTAAGATATGCCGTTCAGCTACTCCCATTGTGATTACATCGGTTCTTTCACTGGGAGTCAAAGTCATTCCCGTGCGATATACGTCAAAAAAGTTGGCGTGCAGGTGAAAAGTCACTGCCGCTTCGTACTCAATCAGGTTGAGAACGTACAGCCGGATTAGCTGATTTCGGTAAATAGAGATCGGGTTGTTCATGTAATAATTGGGCAACCCGTTAAAAGCGTAAAGTTCGTTTTTTTTGTCGTCGTTTACGTCGTATCCTCCCATGATTAAAAGGATTTCATCGGCGGGAGGACGGGGTTTTGGCGGATCGATGATGAACATTCCATAGAGTCCTTTACCTATATGACGAGTTACAGGCTCAATATGGCAGTGATAAAGATGCACTCCGTAGGGATTGGCATCGAATTCATAAATAAATACCGAACCGTGTTTCACTGGTTTAACGCCATCCATTTCGCTGGTATGAACGCCGTGAAAGTGCAGCGAATGAGAATCTCCGGCTTTGTTATAAAAAATGACGCGGATACGATCGCCCTCAGTTGCCCTCAATGTCGGCCCCGGCACGCGATTGTTCACGTTCCAAGTGTTGAAAGTGACGGCGCTATTAAGTTGGACGATCGAAGTATTAGCTTCCAGGCGAAATTCCCGAACCGTGCGCCCGTTTTCGCGCGTCACCGTGCCGTAATCAAAATCCCGCGCAATTTGCATCGGGTTGATATTGCTGACGGTGAGTGCATCTGCGGGGATTGGCGGTATTCTCGCAACTGATGTCGGTTTGCGAGTCAAATGTTGAAGTGCGATCGCGCCGCCCGCTACCCCAGCCCCAGCTATTCCTAGCTGTAGCAGTTGGCGGCGACTCCAGCGCCCAGCCTTTTTAATGGCGGGACGATCGGATAAATCTGTCATACTTATTGAAAAATTTTCTCAAAAATTTACTCGTGGTTGATTATAAGACATTACTAGCTTGTTGTCAATTATTGTCAACAGTCATCTTTTTCTGGGAAGTCAATCGATTTTAGATTTTAGATTTTAGATGTATTCCCGTCAGTCAGCCTGCGCGTTGGAATGAATCCGGGGGCTTGCGATCCAATTAGTTTCGCTCATAAAATTTCATGCTGATTTCATCTCAGTATGTGAGGTTAGATGTTGGGGTAGATGCTGCCGATGGCTAACAATGTATAAGGATTTACCGCTATAAATTAGAGTTATGAGAGTTTTGCTAGTTGAAGATGAACCCGATTTAGGGAAAGCGATCGAGCGAACCTTAAAGCAGGAAAAATATATAGTTGATTGGGCTTTGGATGGCAATGAAGCTTGGGAATATTTAGACAGTTACTGGATGCAATATAACCTGGCTATTTTTGACTGGTTGCTACCAGGATTGTCAGGATTGGAACTGCTGCGGAGATTGCGTGCTAAAAATAGCGCCCTGCCCGTCTTAATGCTAACAGCCAAAGATCGAATGGAAGATAAAGTTGCGGGACTAGATGCCGGGGCTGACGATTATTTAGTTAAACCGTTTGGGATGGCAGAACTGTTAGCAAGATTGCGGGCTTTGCAGAGGCGCTCCCCCCAAATTCAACCGCAACAGCTACAGGTAGGCAATCTAATTTTGGACTGCGGAAATCGAACTGTGTGCCATCTCGCTCGAAGTGGCAACAACCAGATGATTTCTCTAACAAACAAAGAGTTTCAACTGCTAGAATACTTTATGAAACATCCCAACCAAATTATCACCACTGACCAAATTCGGAATCAGCTATGGGAGGCGAGTGCAGATACCTTTAGCAATGTGGTAGCAGCTCAAGTGCGCTTGCTGAGGCGCAAACTTGAGTCGGTTGGCGGCACGAATTTAATTGAAACTGTTCACGGCGTCGGATACCGCATGAGAAATTAAAGCTGTAGGGGCAACGCCGGGCGGATTATATCTCGTTCCAGTATCTGACTATAATATAGAAAACTCGATCGTAAAAATGACTGCTATGAAAGATTTAATCCAACAAGAGTTAGAAAAGCTCGATCAAGAACAACTCAAACAAGTATTTGAATTTATTACCTTCCTAAAATTCCGTGCCCGATTAGCTACTATCCCAGCAATCGATGAAACTAACTTAGCTGCACTCTACGGCGAATTTGCCGAAGAAGACCGACAACTTGCGGAACTCGGAATAAGCGAATATGCAGAACTCCTAAAACATGAGGATTTGGCATGACAGTCAGACGAGGTGAAATCTGGATTGCAGCCCTCGATCCTACACAAGGTTCCGAACAGGCAGGTGTACGTCCCATAATTATTTTCCCGAACGATACTATTGCGAGATACACGACTACTGTTATCAGTATTCCTCTAACAACTAATCTGCGCCGTGCTTCTCTCCCTTCATGTGTTTTCATTCCCAGCGGTGAGGGAAGATTGACTCAATATTCCGTTGCATTGTGCCATCAAATGCGAGTTCTGGATAAAACACGCTTGCGAAATAAAATTGGTGAAGTTAATCCAGAACTATTGGTACAATTAGAAAATAATGTATTATTTACCTTGGGATATTTACCTTAAAAAAGAGCGATCGACTCAATGTGAATCAAAATAAACTATTTAATCGAACTCGCTGGCAATTAGCCATTTCCTATGCAGCAGTAATGGGTTTGATTTTAAGCTTGTTGGGATTTGGCGTCTATAAGGCGATCGCCCACGCTCACTGGGTAGCCATAGACCGGGAATTAGAATCGGTAGCCGGGACGCTGCACGACAGCCTAGAACTCAAATTGCAGCAGCCCGGACGCTTGGAGCCAATAGTAAACGAACTTTTGCCCAACCTCCGCCTAATGGGAGTTAAAGGCATTAAAGAACAGTTACCAAGCCGCCATATTTTAAGCGCTATCAACCAAGGCTATTACTATATTCGTTTATTTGATTATTCGGGGCAATTAATTGCTACGGCTGGCGCTTACCCAGAAGAATTACCAGCCGAATTTAACTCCCAATACTGGCAAACACTAACTGACACCAAAGGCAATGTTTATCACCAAATTTCTGTAGCGCTCCACACCCAAACACAGCAAGATTGGGGATATTTTCAAGTGGGGCGGAGCCTGCAAGACTTCAATGATTATCTCAGTACAGTGAAATGGGTTTTGAAATTAGGATTGCCTACAGCATTGATTTTGATAGGCTTTGCTAGTTGGTTGTTGGCAGGATTGGCAATGAAACCGATTTATTCTTCCTACCGACAAATCCAACAGTTTACAGCCGATGCAGCCCACGAATTGCGGACGCCTTTAGCGGCTTCGCAGGCGACAGTAGAATCAGCGCTGTTGACGCCTCAATGGGATGAAAAAGAGGCGCGGGAAATTTTGCGGACGATCGATCGCCAAAACCGACGATTAACTCAGTTAGTTGCTGATTTGCTGCTGCTGGCTCGCATGGATAATCAAGCGATACGCGATCGCGCTCAATTGTGTTGTTTGAATGACCTTGTTAGCGATTTAGTCGAGGAATTGGCAGCTTTGGCGATCGCTTCTAAGGTAGCGTTAACATCCGAAGTGCGAGTGCAGCAGCAATTAAATGTTGTCGGCAATTCCGACCAACTTTATCGCTTAGTTGCTAATTTAATTGTTAATGCCATTCAGTACACTCCGGCGGGCGGGAAAGTAACAGTTATTTTAGATTGCAGCCACCAAGAGGCGATCGTTCAGGTTCAAGATACGGGTATTGGGATGGCGGCGGCAGATTTAGCGCGAATATTCGATCGATTTTACCGAGTCAACAGCGATCGATCGCGCCATACCGGCGGTTCGGGACTGGGATTGGCGATCGCCCAAACCATCGCCCGGGCACACCGCGGCAGCCTCAGCGCCCGCAGCGAATTGGGTTCCGGCAGCACCTTTCTCCTGCGGCTGCCTTTGTGAGTTACTATGTGAGGGAAACCGAATCGTCTTTTTAGGGTAATCCCTTTTGCAGAAGATAGCGCGATCGCCGAAAATCATTAAATAGTCAGTAGTCAGTTGACAGTTGACAGTTGACTCCGAAAGCAGTTGTTATTTGTTACTTGTTGTTTGTTATTTGTTGGACATAGCAACTAATGACTAATGACTAATAACTACTGACTAATGACTAATGACTGCTGACTCCTAAAAATTACCTAGAGAAAAGCTATGACAGTTTTAGAACAGGGAACAATCTCAATCCATACCGAAAATATTTTCCCGATTATCAAGAAGTCGCTATACACCGACCACGAAGTCTTCTTGCGGGAACTAATTTCTAACGCCGTCGATGCCATTGCCAAACTCAAAATGGTTTCCCGTTCCGGCGAATACAGCGGCGACATGGGCGAACCGCAAATCAACATAGCGATCGACAAAGAAAACAAAACACTCTCAATTACCGACAACGGCATCGGCATGACCGCCGACGAAGTAAAAAAATACATCAATCAAGTCGCTTTCTCCAGCGCTGAAGAATTTATTCAAAAATACCAAGGCAGCGGCGACGACGCAATTATCGGTCACTTCGGTCTCGGTTTCTACTCTTCTTTCATGGTCGCTCAGAAAGTAGATATAGACACCCTTTCTTACCAAGAAGGCGCGCAAGCAGTACACTGGCATTGTGACGGTTCTCCCGCCTTTGAACTATCAGAATCCACCCGCACAGAACGCGGCACTACTATTACTCTTACTCTCCAAGATGAAGAACAAGAATATGTAGAACCCAGTCGCATTAAGCAGTTAATCAAAACTTACTGCGATTTCATGCCCGTTCCCATCAAATTTGAGGGAGAGGAACTCAACAAGCACAAAGCAATTTGGCGGGAATCAGCCAGCAATTTGCAAAAAGAAGATTACTTGGAACTCTACCGCTACCTTTACCCGTTCCAAGACGAGCCGCTGTTGTGGGTACACCTGAATACAGATTATCCTTTCATTGTCAACGGCATTCTTTTCTTTCCCAAACTGCGGCCGGATGTCGATGTTACCCAAGGCAATATTAAGCTATTCTGCAACCAGGTTTTTGTCAGCGACCACTGCGAAGAAATTATCCCGAAATTCTTGATGCCGCTGCGGGGAGTTATTGACAGTACCGACATTCCCCTGAACGTTTCTCGCAGTTCTTTGCAAAGCAATCGTACTGTGCGGAGAATCGCTGATTATATTGCGAAAAAAGTAGGCGATCGCCTGAAAGAACTCTACCGCGACGACCGTGACGAATACATCCGCTGCTGGCAAGATATCGGCACTTTTGTCAAGTTTGGAACTCTCAACGATGACAAGTTCAAAAAGCAAGTCGAAGATATCTTAATCTACCGCAGCACCTACGAACCAACAGCCGAGAAGCCAGAAACTGTAACGCCCGAAGTTCAGGTGCAAACAGAGGAAGGAGATTTGTGGCAAGATGTCACTCCGAAGTCGGAAAATTCTAGTTCCACGCAGCCTTACACGACTCTAAAAGAGTATTTGGAACGCAATCAAAAACGCCACGAAAATCGCGTGTTTTATTGTACGGAACCTGCGTCTCAAGCAACTTACGTTGCTATGCACAAAAGCCAAGGTTTAGAAGTGCTGTTTATGGATTCTTTCATCGACACGCACTTTATCAGCTTCTTGGAAAGAGAATACTCAGATGTCAAATTCTCGCGGGTTGATTCCGACATCGACGAAACGCTAATTGACAAAGAGAAAGAAGCGGAAATTGTCGATCCGGCGACGAATAAAACTCGCAGCGAACAAGTTAAAGAAATGTTCCAAAAAGCTCTTAATAAGCCAAAAGTGAACATCCGCACTGAAGCTTTGAAGTCTGACTCTGCGGAGGGGACGCCACCTGCGATCGTACTTTTGCCAGAAGCTTTGCGCCGGATGCGCGACATGACGGCGCTTTTGCAGCAGCAAGCCGCCGAATTCCCCGAAGAACACGTTTTGCTGGTGAATACGTCTCACCCGCTGATTCAAAATCTGGCGAGTTTGAGTCAGGGTGCGATTATTCAAGGCGGCGGGGAGTCTCCGTCAAGTCAGTTGGCGAGTATGATTTGTCACCACGTTTACGACTTGGCTTTGATGGCCCAGAAGGGTTTCGATGCTGAAGGGATGAAGGATTTTGTCGAGCGATCGAATCAAGTCTTGACAAAGTTGACTGAACGTGCTATGTAATTAACCCCCCCCAACCCCCCCTTGCTAAGGGGGGAGCAAGAGTTTATTTCTATTGGTAAAGGGATAAGTCAAGCCTTCTTCCTTCTTCCTTCTTCCTTCGGGTATAATGAAATGCTGCACGCAAAAAAACGGTAATCTGGAGGGCAATATGTCACGGAAATGTCAGCTAACGGGGAAGAAGGCCAATAACGGTTTTGCGGTTTCTCACTCGCACCACCGCACTCACAAGTTGCAAGAGGCAAATTTGCAGTGGAAGCGGGTTTGGTGGCCGCAGGAGAAGCGCTGGGTAAAATTGCACCTTTCTACAAAGGCAATTAAAACCTTGGAACACAAGGGTTTGGAAATAATGGCGAAGGAAGCTGGAATTAATCTGTACAAGCTTTAAAAAACTTGGCTAAATTAAAATGAGGGCGATCGCACATTTGACAGTGCGATCGCCCTTACTTTTAGAGAAAAACCTTTACTAGAACAATTTTCGGCATTCCAGTAAATAAGTAGTCATCAGGCCTTTGCCTTTAACTTCGATCGCGCCGCGGTTTTCAAAGAAATACTTTTCTCGCAATTCCTGATAAGTTGTTTCTGTTACCTGGATACTCCCTGGCTTACCGTGAGATTCCATGCGGGAAGCGGTGTTAACGGTGTCTCCCCACAAATCGTAAATAAATTTTTTAATCCCAATGACTCCGGCAACAACCGGGCCAGTGTTGATGCCGATTCTGATGCTGAAATCTTGATTGTGGATATTGCTGAAGTCAGTAATTGCCTGCTGCATATCGAGGGCCATTTCTGCGATCGCTTCGGCGTGATCCGGGCGAGGAATGGGCAGCCCCCCAACTACCATGTAAGCGTCGCCAATCGTCTTAATTTTTTCCAAACCGTGCCTTTCGGCTAGGTTGTCAAATGTCGAAAAAATGTCATTCAGAAAGGCTACTAATTGCGTTGGAGAAACTCGCGAGCTCAATTGAGTAAAGCCTACTATGTCCGCAAACAAGACAGTAACGTCAGCAAAAGTATCTGCGATCGTACTGTCTCCTCGCTTCAACCGATTTGCTATTTCTTCAGGCAAAATATTCAACAACAAGCGTTCTGATTGTTCCTGTTGAATTTGCAGGGCATTTAAAGTATTATTCAGAGCATGAGTTCGTTCTTCCACTCTAAATTCTAACTCTTCATTCAGCTTGTAAAGTGCCATTTCAGCCCGCCTGCGGTCTGTGATATCCGTACCTATTGCCAGCATTCCCACGAAGTTTCCTGCTGCGTCAAACAGCGGTTTATTTGCCCACGATACCCAAACCCGATCCCCGCTGCGCCGGATACTCTCATTTTCATTTCGCGTGTATTGTTCTGGGTTTTGCAAAATATCTCTCAACTTTGCTGCCAAGTCATTTCCTGCTGTATCTCTCTGGGGAATGATGGTTCCAACTGCGTTTTTGCCAATTATCTCTTTTTCATCGTAACCAAAAAAATTCTGTGCAAATTCGTTAAAAAAAGTAATATTTCCTTCCGTATCTAGTTTTAAAATAATGCTGTTAGCATTCTCGACTAATTCCCGATACTTAATTTCGCTTTGTCGCAGCGAATCCTCTGCTGAGGCGCGTTCGGCTACTGTGGCAGCCAACAGCAGCGATGTAACTACAATTACGCTCATAAAAGCCTGCAAAAATAAGATTGCCTGATGTATATTTTCGCCTTTTGCAATAAAGGGGCCACCTCCCTGAGAACCGCCCCAAATGGCGATACTGGATACAATGAAAGATGCTATAACAGCCCCGCGCTGGCCGAATTGAATGGTTGCCCAAATTACTAAGGGAAATGGCAAGTATTCGAGGGGATAACCGGACAGATTACTTTCACTTTTTGAGTTGTAGACTAGCCAACTGACTGTTACTAACAACAGCAGGCATATTCCGGCACCGAGGCGATTTACAATTGTTGGAGAAGCTGTATTTGGTGAAGGGCGGGGCGCTGGTTTGTGGTTGTATATAATCAACAGCAGGGGCGTGAAAATTAAAACTCCTAATGTATCTCCGAGATACCAATTCCATCGAGTGGGCCAATATTCGCTCCAGTCAATTAAACCAGTTACACAGATGCGTAGCGTGCCGAGAGTGCAGTTGATTTGAGTGGCAACTACAGCACCGCTGAAAACTAAATTGACTACATCTATCAGCCGATTTAGTGACGGGCGAAACTTTAGTTTCTGCAACAAAGTAAATGCACACAAAGCTTGTAAACAAGCACAAAAAGCACTCATTGTTGCACTTATTATGGAAATATTAAGATTAATAGTCTCGTAAAATAATACGCCTAAAGCTATTCCAGGCCACACCTGCCGCCCGAACAATAAAAGTGCAGCTTGTGCAATTCCTGCAGGTGGCCAGACGCACGTACCTAATTTATTTACGCCGGGGATTGAAACTGCTATTTTTGCTCCCAAAGCGTAAGCAAAAGCAATGGCAGCTACTTTGGCTAAGTATTGCCAATTTCTAGATTGAGGAAATCGCCAAAACTGATTTTTGTTGGGGTTCATACTGAGTTTTATATTTTTAACTAACTATAGTAACCGCGACCGAATATTAGCACCTTCTTAATGGCTGAAACATGACTTATTATATTGCTACTTCCTTCTTGCTTCTTCCTTCTTTTTATCCTGAGCGAAGCTGAAGGGCTTTTTTCCTTACTGCTATAACTTGATGCCTGTAAGAAAATAAGTGTTCATCTCGCCTTTGCTTTTAACTTCGAGCGCGCCGGGACTTTCAAATACATACTTATCGTGCAATATATCATAAATTGCAGACGTGACTTGAATGCACCCCGGCAAGCCGTGGGATTCCATGCGGGAAGCGGTGTTAACGGTGTCTCCCCATAAATCGTAAATAAATTTTTTAATACCGATTACTCCGGCGACAACCGGGCCACTGTTGATGCCGAGTCTGATGGTGAAATCTTGATTGTGGGTATTGCTGAAGTCAATAATTGCCTGCTGCATATCGAGCGCCATTTGGGCGATCGCCACTGCATGGAATGGAATAAACTGATTTAGCTTCAGATTTATATCGAGTTTTAAGTTTTAGGGAATTTCACATTTTGTCTTTAAAGTTCACAGCGGAAGGAAGAAGGAAGAGGGAAGAAGAAATAAGGAGGCTAATGTAGGGCGATGCACACCGCACATTACCCTATAAGTAGGGCGCTAATGTAGGGCGATGTACACCGCAGTTTACCAATTAAAAAGCCTTAGTTGAGGGCGGCTTCAATCCACTGTTTTAAAGTAGAATTTACTTCCTCAATGAGAATTTCATGGGATTTGTGAGTGGCTCTTTCCACAACTTCAACTTTGCCTGCTTTCAGCGAACGGCCCGGAACAATGCGATAGGGAATGCCGATTAAATCAGCATCTTTGAATTTGACTCCGGCTCGTTCGTCGCGGTCATCTAGTAGGGTTTCAATCCCAGATTGGTTGAGTTCTGCATAGAGTTTTTCGGCGACTTCTACTTGTTGGGCGTCGGAAATATTCGGGATGCTAATGATGGCGTGATACGGGGCGATCGCTACTGGCCAAATTATCCCGTCTTTGTCGTAGGATTGTTCAACGGCAGATTGAGCTAGCCGCGACACGCCGACGCCGTAGCAGCCCATAACAAAGGGCATTTCTTCACCTTGTTCGCTAGTGTAGGTGGCGCCCATTGCTTGGGAGTATTTGGTTCCCAATTGGAAGATGTGGCCGACTTCGATGCCTCTGGCGCTTTGCAAGGTTTGTTCAGGGTTGTGCACTGCCCGATCGCCCTTTTTGGCTGTTCTGACGCCTACAACCGTTGCTGGTAGCGGAAATTCTTTATCCCAATTAGCCCCGACAACGTGGTATCCTGATTCGTTTGAACCAGTGACAAAGTTGGTCAGATCAACAGCAGTGCGATCGACCAAACGCAAAAACTTAGAGTTTACCTCCTTACTCCCAGCGATATAATCATCAGCAACATCGGGAGCCATATAACCGAGAGGTAAAGATTTAGCAGCCCATTTCCGCTGAGCTTCCACATCAGGAACCGTCAAAAATAAAACAGTTTTAGCTTGATAATTGCCCGCTAACTTCGTCAACTCATTCAGCAACTTTACCTGATTCACATCTTGGTCGCCGCGAATGCTTACCAATACTAAAACAGTCATGCCATTGTCGTAAACAGCTTGGTAAAGCACATTTTTGACAACTTGCGTCGGAGAACATTTCAAAAATTTGCAAAGTTTATCAATTGTTTCAGTTCCCGGCGTTTCCCTCTTTTCAAATGTTGCAAAGGACGATGGTTCCACATCAGCCGGCATCGATACAGCCTTTTCCACATTAGCTGCATACTGACCGTCTTCAGTATAAAGAACTTCATCTTCTCCCGCTTCTGCCAACACCATAAACTCTTGAGAACCCGAACCCCCAATTGCTCCAGAATCAGCATCTACTGCTCGGAATTGCAAGCCCGATCGGCGCAGCATATTGCTATAAGCTTGAGCCATATCTTGATAAGTTTTTTTCAAACTTTCTTCGTTAGTGTGGAAAGAATAGCCATCTTTCATAATGAATTCGCGACCCCGCATTAACCCAAAACGCGGGCGAATTTCATCGCGAAACTTAGTTTGGATTTGATAAAGATGTAAAGGCAATTGCCGATAGGAACGAATCATATCTTTAGCAATTGTAGTAATTACTTCTTCGTGAGTTGGGCCCAGTCCCAATTCTCGCTGCTGCCTGTCTGTCATGGCAAACATAATACCTTCAGCTTGAGTGTAGGTATCCCAGCGGCCGGATTCCCGCCACAAATCGGCCGGTTGCAATTGCGGGAGGAGACATTCTTGAGCGCCGGTAGCGTCCATTTCTTCGCGCACAATTTGAGATACTTTTTTGAGAACTCTCCACATTAAAGGTAGATAAGCGTAAATTCCGCTACCGATGCGCCGGATGTATCCGGCACGGAGTAATAGTTTGTGGCTGGGAATTTCTGCTTCTGCCGGGTCTTCGCGCAGGGTGACAAAAAGCATTTGAGAGAGTCGCATGGCTGATTTCCTTAAAATACCGGATGAGTGTAATTTTAGATCAAGTTCTGATATTATCAGAACTAAGCCCGATTTGATTAAATATATGAATAAAATTTGGCAAAACTATGAAAAAGGTATGGCAGTCTTTGATGATTGTCACTCTCCTACTGTGCAATCTCAGTGGCTTGCCTTAAAAGATGAAATAGGAGAATTTGTTCGAGAACCTAATTTAAGCGAAATTTGGGATATTGTTCATGCTGCTGGTCGATTGCTTTACAAACTAATCGGAATTCCCTTATATTTACTCGCCTATCCTACTGTTCGCAAACACAGTCAACGTTTCGAGGAGTACGGCTGCATTCGCAGCATTCGCAACTGTGAGGGTAAATGCTGTGCCAAAAATTCGTAGCCTAGGCTGTGGCGCACCCGATATCAGGTTTGTTGAATGACGCGCAATTACATTCTAATGACCGGATTCAAAAATAAATGCAACTTTAGGCAAGCGCCCAACCCATATCCAGTAACTAATTTCCAATCTAAAATCTCAAATCTAAAATCGCATGACCAGATTCATCCACGACCAATTTGCTAAACAGTATTTAAAAGAACTATTAACCCCTCTGGGTAATGTAGAAACCAGCCGGGATGTTGCTGGAGAAGTGAGGCAGGTTGACGTTTTATTTGCCCCGAAACCGGAACCGGAAGTCGAAGCAACAGCCCTCGGCATTTTGGGTCAAATCGCAGCAAAACCCGCTGTATTTGAACCCTTCCGCAGCCCAGTCCAAATCGGAGAAATTCGCAGTTGTCTGGGCAAACTCTTCGATATCCACGGCGAATTTGAACGCGCCGCAGTTAGAGAAAATACCCGGATTGCAGAGGCAGACTTGCCCCACCTTTGGATACTGTCGCCGACTGTTTCCGACACGATATTAGCTGGATTTCGAGCGATTCCCGAACCAGAAAATTGGGTAAGTGGAGTTTATTTTATGGGTGCGTCTCTGAAAGCAGCGATTATTGCCATTCACCAACTCCCCCGGACTCCAGAAACGCTGTGGCTGAGAGTTTTGGGCAAGGGAAACGTGCAGAAGCAAGCGGTTGCCGAATTGAGAGAATTACCCTCTGATAATGTGTTTCGGTTGAATGCGCTAGAATTGTTGTACAACTTGCGAACGATATTAGAAGTCCGCCAAGACATAGATCGAGAAGATCGGGAGTTAATTATGGAACTGTCACCCCTCTACTTGCAACGATTGGAAGATGCAACTCAGCGCGGTATCCAGCAAGGTATGCAGCAAGGTATGCAGCGCGCTCAACGCCTGATGGTTGAGAATCTGCTCCAAGTAAAATTTAGTGAGATTGATGAAGAATTAGCCCAAATAATCGAGCCTTTGATTCAACTAGAATCCCTCGATCGCACGCGACTGATTATGCAGCTCGATCGCTCTGAATTACTAGCTCGTTTCGATGCGTCCAAAAACCAACCGGAATCCTAACTCAGCAGCGCGCTCTACGATATGTAGGGGGCGCTAAATATCACTTTACTATTTATTATATATCGAGAAGATCTGGAGTTAATTATGGAACTGTCACCTCTCTACTTGCAACGGCTTGAAGATGCGACTCAGCAAGGTATTCAGCAAGGTATTCAGCAAAGTAAACGCCAGATAGTTGAGAGTATGTTACAAGTGTATTTTGGCGAGATTGATGAAGAATTATCCCAACTAATCGAGCCTTTGATTCAACTAGAACCCATCGAGATCGCGCGAATGATTATGCAGCTCGATCGCCCGGAATTACTAGCTCGTTTTGAGCCTGAAAATCCAACGAAATCCTAACTCAGTAGCGCACTCTACAATATGTAGGGTACACCACCGGGCAGTTTACTACTATTGATAATGGGTGGCGATCGCCCCCTGCCTCCCACTTGCTGCTTTTATGCGAGCTCTGCTGCTACCAGTCGCATATAAACTAATTTCTGACTTTAGACGGATTTATTTTTTATCTTCCACAGCCATAATAAGGAGTAAGGATGAAATCACTAGAAAACTGATTTACTGCTCATCCCAATTTCACTAATAAGGGCTTCCATAAGATAAAGCCTGACGCAAACAAACCATCATCTAAAGCTTACACAATCCCCTAAAAAAAAGTTGGGGATAGTTTTCGCTATGCCGAGTTAGGCAGGCATACAACTTTAGGAGGTAAATTATGTTTGAAAGCGAGTTATTAATGTCGCTGTACAGTCCCAAATTCAATATTGCCCAAATGCCAGTAGAAATAGATGTGCCATTTGACCACCCCGATATCGGAGGGCTGATGTTTTTAAGCCCTCAGTTTTTCGTGGCATTAATCGCCGGAGTCATCATGGCTTTCGGCTTCCAATTCCTGTTAACAAATTTCTCGATCGCCGCCAAAATCTCAAATTGGGACGAGGCTTTACCCGACGACGACGATGATGATGAGTCCGAAAGTTTAGGCAGTAAAGTTCGGAAAATCGAAGGTTTAGTCGGAGGTTGGATTTTAGTCACAGTTAACCTAGCTTTATTTTTGGCTTGTTTTCTGGCCGTCAAACTAACTTCAATTGCCAGCGTAGATGGAGCGGCAATTATTGGTGTGGTTATCTGGGCAGCGTACTTTTTAACCCTTGTATGGCTCGGTTCTAGCGCCGTCGGTTCTATGATCGGTTCCTTGATAAAAACTGCTTTTTCAGGCGTTCAAGGCGTCATGGGTACTGCTGGTGCAGCGATCGGCGGGAAGATGGCTAGCGACCAAATGGTCAATACTGTAGAGGCATCTGTTGCCGCTGTCCGCCGCGAATTGAGTTCGGCGGTAGACCCCGATAGCATTCGCGAAACACTGCAAGATTATGTGGGTGCTTTGCAGTTACCGAAACTAGATGTTAAAGAAATTCGCGGTCAATTTGAAAAGTTGCTGGGCGATGCAGATATCAAATCTCTTGCGGGAAGCGACGTTCTGAAGAATGTTAACCGCCAGACTTTTGTGGATTTAATTAAGAGTCGGACAGACTTTTCTCAAGAGGAAATAACTCAAGTTGCTGACCAACTCGAAGGCGTTTGGAAGCAGACATTCGGCAAGCAGCAAGAGCAGAAAGACCCGAATTTGGAGTTGGTTGATTTTCTCAAGTCTGCAGCTCCCGATTTGCTGAAGTCTGACGAACTCAACGCCAAGCTGTCTCAAATTCTGGAAAGTAGGGAAAACAAATCGGAATCCAGCAGCGGCATGAAGCGAGCGATGCAGTTGGGTGTAGAAGCTCTTATCGGCACTGTTTTGTCGCGGACGGATTTGTCGGATTTGGATGTTGAAAAAATATCGGGTCAGTTGCAGCAACTGACAGCCAAAGGGACGGAACAAGCTAAATCTTTGGCTTCTAAGGTGGGGGACAAAGTGCCTGCGCTGCCTTTCAATACAGGTAAGGCTGATGTGGAAAACTACTTGCTGAATACCCAGCCTTGGCACTTAAATAGAGAGACAATCAAGCAGGAATTTAGGGATGTTATTTATGACCCGGAAGCTTCTCCGGGAGCAGTTTTGCGGCAGTTAGAGCTGTTTAATCCCGATTATTTTGTAGGGGTTCTGGGCCGCCGTGAGGGGTTTGCTCCGGAACAGGCGGCAGAAATTGCCGAACAGCTTGAAGGTGTCCGCCAAGAAGTGTTGGAAATTGTGCAAGCTGCTGCTGGTGATGAACAGTCTCAAGATTTACGCAGCCGGATTGAGAATTATTTGCGATCGACTGGCAAAGATGAGCTGAATCCTGAAGGTATAGAGCGCGATTTCCAAGCGCTTTTGGAAGACCGGGATGCTGGTTTTGAGGCTTTGCGCGATCGCCTCTCGCAGTTTAACCGCGATACTTTGGTGCAGTTGCTCGGTCAGCGGGAGGATTTCAGCCCCGAGGAAGCCGATCAGTTAATAGGCCGACTGGAGAGTTCGCGCGATCGTGTGATTTCTCAAGCTCAAGAATTGCAAGAGCAAGCGAAATCGAAAGCGCAAGAATTGCGGCAAAAAGTAGAAGACTATCTCCGCAATACTAATAAGGAAGAACTCAATCCTGAAGCGATCGAGCGCGAGTTTCAAACGCTTTTAAGCGACCCGGAAGCCGGATTAAAATCGCTGAGAGAACGCTTGTCTCAATTCGACCGCGATACGCTGGTGCAGTTGCTGTCACAGCGCCAAGACCTCAGCGAAGAACAGATCAATCAGGCGATCGACCGGATCGAATCGGTGCGCGACAACATTATCCACGCCCCGCAAATAGTTGCAGATAAAGCTAAGGAGCAGTACGAAGAAGTTACTGCAAAAATAGGCGAGTACCTGCGGAATACTAACCTGGAAGAACTCGATCCAGAAGGCATCAATCGGGATTTGACCAAATTGTTTGAAAATCCGAAAGAGGGTGCTTTGGCACTTCGGGATAGACTTTCTCAGGTCGATCGCGAAACTTTAGTTCAGTTGCTGTCGCAGCGGGAAGATTTGAGCGAAGAACAGATCAATCGGACGATCGATCGCGTGCAAGATTCGATTCGCAGCATCGTGAAATCGCCCCGCCGCTTAGCTTCTCGCGCTCAAAAAACAGTCCGGGATTTCCAAGGAAGTTTGGAAAATTACTTGCGAAATACCGACAAGGAAGCACTCAATCCTGAAGGCATCAAACGCGATTTGCAGTTGCTGTTTAGTGAGCCGGGAGCGGGGATGCAAAGTTTGGGCGATCGCGTGAAGCATTTTGACCGATCGACTCTGGTAGCATTGCTGTCGCAGCGGGAAGACATTTCGGAAGAGGAAGCTAACAGAATTGCCGACCAAATTGAATCTGTCCGCAACCAAATTGTCGAACAAGTTCAAATGGTTCAGGACAAGTTTCAGTCAGCAATGGATGGTATTTTCGGGAAAATTCGGGATTACCTCAATTCGCTCGATCGACCCGAACTCAACTACGAAGGCATCAAGCGGGACTTCCGCAAAGTGTTTGACGACCCGCAGGCCGGATTTGAGGCGATTAAAGAGCGTTTAGGTGAGTTCGATCGCGGTACTTTAGTTGCCCTGCTGAGTTCTCGTTCCGATATTTCCGAGACTGACGCTCACCGAATTGTTGACCAAATGGAAGGAGCCCGGGATAGCGTTTTATTGCGCTCGGAACGCTTACAAACAGAAGCCAAAAAACGCATCAAAGAGCTCAAGAAAAAGACCAAGCAGCAAGCAGAAGATGCGCGCGAAGCGGCCGCAACTGCTGCTTGGTGGCTGTTCGGTACGGCTCTAACTTCTGTGGTTGTTTCTGCTTTGGCTGGAGCAATAGCAGTCGGTGGTATTTCGGGTTTGTTTAGCTAGATTTTCAACGAGTTTGAAATAAAGTTCTCCTGATTCTAGGCTGGCTGTTTGCCAGCCTATTTTCTTTGGAATAATATCAGAGTCCTTCAGGATTCTATAGTTGGCGGAAACCCTCTCGATAAATCGAGCGCCAAGTCGTGAAAATAAGGCAGATTAACAGACTCGTTGGGCAGAAAAATCAGCGTCCTGCGATAACCAAATTGGTCAGGGGCATTCTGATACGGCTCGCTGTAACATTCCAAGCAAGTTTGTGATAAATTAAATATCCAATAGTTAGAGATTCCGGTTTCAGCATAAAGGGGGAGCTTAACCTGTTTGTCGTAAGTCAAAGAAGAATCTGCAATCTCAATCAGCAACAGTATATCCCCTGGACAGGGGTGAGAGGATAGATAGTCGTCAGGGCGATTTTGTACGAGCGAAAAATCAGGTTCAGGTTCGCTGTTTGTCGGTAAAACGATGGGAGATTGACACTGTAAAGTTGCCCGCTCTGCTACTATGGCGCTTAATTCCCGCAATAATCTTCTCAGACAGGTTTCGTGAGCGGTACCTTTAGCTGCCATTTTCACAAGTTCTCCCTGGATTAACTCAACTCGATCGTCCTCACCAAAGAACCCCAGTTCTGTCAGGCGATGATATTCCGCTATGGTGAAGCGTTTTGCAGTTGCGATCGACATAACAGCCACCTAAATACAGGTCTGTTGTGATTATAGGCGATCGTCGATCGGCTCAACAATGCTAATCATGAGTACGGCTAACAACAATTTTGTCAAATTTGCCTCATCCTTTGGTTGCAAATATTCCCTATTTTGGTTAATTTACTCCCCGAAGTTATGTTGGGGATCATATCTGTCTTAAGCAAGATTCTAGCATCACTATTTATTAGGTACTTTAACTTAAGTAACAAACAAAAGTTTTCTCACAAATAAGAAAACTGAGCAATACATATTATTTTGGAGGCTTGAATGACATTTACTACTGCCGGTGCTTACGACCAAGGAAAAGCAGATATTCAGAGCTTGAGTGTAGACGACCAATTAGGTGTACTGTGGTTTATTTACACCGAAATCGGCAAGTCAATAACGCCAGCGGCTCCCGGTGCTTCGGGTTCGGAAATCGCTCAGGGTTTGTTCGAGCAAGTCAAACCGCTGCCCCACGAAGCACAACTACAAGTAATGCGCGACATTGCCTCAAAAGCCAATACAGAAATCAGCCGGATGTACGGCTCGATGAGTCCTGAAACCAAGCTGGCTTTTTGGTATTTTCTAGCAGTAGGAATGGACGAAGGAACTATTATTCCTATGCCTCCCGACTATGAACTTCCCGAAGCAGGAAAAGCTTTATTAGGAAAGGTTCAGGCGATGGACTTTCAGCAGCAAATTGATTTCCTTCGCGGTACAGTTTTAGAAATGGGTGCTGAAGCCGCTCCGGGGGCTGGCATTTAAAAATAAGGCTTACGAAAAAAAACCCGGTTTCTAGGAGAATATTGGGTGCAGCAACGAGGCATCTAAGAAGAAACCGGGTTTTTAGCCGTTTGATGCGTAAGTCCTCAAAAAGATTAGTAAGCAACTCAAACTAATACGCCGCGCCAGAAACCCGGCTTCTTCAAGAATCGGGTTTCTGGCTGTTGTGTTTTTTTAGGTTTACGGCGAAGATCCGCACTTTACAGCTAATAACTGAATTCAACGGCTCTATTTCCCACAACTTCCGGCGCACCGACTGTTAAACGCATATCTTCGCAGGCAACGGTTAGCAAGGGCTGACCTAAGTTTAAACTGGCAAAAGGACTTTCTTCTGCCACTTCTAATTCGCCTTTAATCCAACCGATGCGAGACTCTAATCCTCCTTTAAACAACAGAAAATTGCTGCGGTAAGCGCTGAAAACATTTCCGCTAAAAGGCACGGGTAAGGCTAAAGTTTGCTTACTGTAATTAAGACAGCACAGTTGACGGTTTTCTTGGTGAACTGTGACGCGGTAGCCTAGCGGTGCTGCCTTTACCGAATCGCTGCCTTCCCAACTAAATTGAGCTAATTCTTTAGGAAGTCCCCAAATTTCGCGCCCGCCGGCTACCGAGTTAGGGTTGTCTACGTAAATATGGGAAATCCAAGCGCCCCATTTTCCTGCATAATTGGCGATCGCGCTAACTACAATTAACTCATTGTACTCCATCACCGAACCCAACCCGTAGGAGGATATATAAATGCCCCCTAGGGTTTTTCCTGGCAATAAAGAGACAATTTCTAACTCAGAGGGAACCAAGGGGCGCACTCGTGCCACATCTACCAATTGTAAAGTCTGAACAGCATAACCTTGCAGATTCCAAGGTGCAGGTGGATATACCATTTTCAG
Source organism: Microcoleus sp. LAD1_D5 (assembly GCF_036702115.1). Classification (NCBI taxonomy): domain Bacteria; kingdom Bacillati; phylum Cyanobacteriota; class Cyanophyceae; order Oscillatoriales; family Microcoleaceae; genus Microcoleus; species Microcoleus sp. LAD1_D5. Next base: position 156,928 of record NZ_JAUBSA010000007.1, read on the forward strand.
TTATTTTAAGCTTGAGCTTTTATACTTATTTTAGCTTAAAGCCTAAAAAACTTGTTTGGGGGCGGGTTTAGTAATATTATTAGTGGGAATTAGATGTTATTCGTAACACCCACCCCTACGATCCGCGTTAATCCGCGTTCATCTGCGGTTAAAAACCTGCAACTCTACTTACTCGCATAACCCGTACTTACCAAAAACTCCCGCAACTTCCCAAAGAATTCAGTGCGATCGCGCCCTAGATAAACTCTCTCCAACAACTGCCAACCTTCCGCCTCCTGGCCCATGACATACTTGTTCGCCATGAAGGCGGCCAAAACCCCTTTCACCTCCACATTGTCACTCAAACGCTTGTTAGATTCGAGCCAAAGCTCAGCAGAATTCGTGTATACTTCCACCGGATACTGTTTGCTAACATCTTGCATTTTACCTTGGCGGTACTGCCAAATTTGCAGCGGAAAGCGAGAATCAGCGTAATTTGTAAAAGCCTCGGAAAATCTGCCGTCCTGGCTCTTAAACTCTGGGATATCATTTTTGCCAAAATCCACTATTTCGTAACTCACATTGCCCCAGAAATGCTTGATGTGACTGTATTTGTTAGCCCCTGAGTCGTAGCGGTAAATAAACGAATAATTGCAGCAGCGGACGCCGCTTTTGATTGACACTAAGTCTGCTAGCACTTCCGGTTCCTTGTCGCCGTCCAAATCACGGATTCGCAGCGATAAAAAACGCCCTTCTGATATTTCTTCGCGAGCTCTTTGATCGGGATTATCTACGAGAGAACGAGTCGAAATCAGCACTGGTTCTTCTAATAAAGTTTTACCGTCGCGGATAATTCTGATGCGGAGATTTTTAGCATTTTCTGCTTCTTTTACGAAAGAAACTTCCGCCCGAACTTTCCCCGCTTCCGAGATTTCTGTTGTTCTCGGCGGGCCGACATTCGCCGGAACTTGGGCGATATATTCGGCAGGAACTAAGGCAGTTTGGCCGGGTTTGGCGATCGCTTGACAGAAAAAAGTTGCTACTTCGGCGCGAGTAGCATTGCGTGTAGGTTCTAGCTGTTTGACGGCGGGATAATTGACAACAAGTTGTTTTTCTGCGGCGGCGGCGATCGCATTTCTTGCCAGTTCGGGAATTTGCGGCGCATCCTCAAAAGTCGCATCCAAAATCTCAGCCGCCGACCCCGTAGGTGTATATTTCAAGCCACTGGTTAAAGCTACCAAAGCCTGCCAGCGGGTAATATTCAAAGTCGGGTTAAAGATACTGCCACTGTATCCAGACATAAAACCCGTCTGATAAGCTTCTCGAATTGCTTTAAAACCCCAGTAATTTGTAGGAATATCTGCAAAGTCGATCGGAGCTCGGACGGTTTTCGCATCTGGAAAAGCCATGCGAACCATCGCCGCAAACTCAGCGCGACTGACTGGGCGATTCGGGCGAAAAGTGCCGTCTTCGTAGTAGCCACTGATGATTTTTTTTTCTGCTAACTCCTCAATGCAAGCTTGCGCCCAATGGTCGTTAACATCCTTAAATTTGGCTTGAGCAAATGCCGGCGCTACATTCAGACCCGGAAACACTAAATTCCCGATGATTATCCCCAGGGCTACCAGTGAAGCGATGACAGCTTGACGTTTGTGCGATCGAACCATATAACAGCCTCCTCTACTTACAAATTGGCGATCGAAACTTTCGGAAACTTTGTTTATATAATATCAGCTATATTAACCAAATTTAATACCATTTATTAAAAATAAACCGACGACCAAGGACACGGCACTGCCGTGTCCCTAATTTTTAGAGTTCCTATAATAAAGCTTACTTCGACTCTAAAGTCATCTCCATCGCCATTTTTGTTTTGATTGTTGATTCTTGAGAACTGCCAGCATTTTTAGCACTCATTTCGCTATTTGAACTAATAGATACAGTAGAGCGAAAAGGAATTAATCTATCCAAGCGCATTGTGGCTGCTCCCCGACCCTGAGAAGCAAAAGATTTTAGGGTTAAGGTAGCTCCCGGAGGCAGTTGGGGAGAGGTAATATTTTGGGGGTTTGCTTGCTGCTCTATACTTACATTCAGAGACGCAACTCCATCTTGCCAGCTAGCCAATTCATACGTAGCAATGTCATTCACATTAATGCCACTGAAATTAGAGGAAGAAGAAACGCGCCATTTGGCTCCTTTTCCGACGGCTTCGGCAGGCAGAGGCGAGGCAAGTTGCTCTAGAGATTTAGACATTTGTCGAACCATTTGTTTGACGTTGTTGTCAGATCCTTCGGGCAAAATAATGTCACCTCCTTTATGAAAACCGCGATTGTCCATGATGAAAGAGCCTTTCACTCCCACCATGTTTTTGAGTGCAGAACGCATGGCATTTAGGGCGGCGGGCTGGGTATTTCCAGTATCACCGACGATATCTGCATTAGTGTAAGCAAACTCGTAGTAAATATCGCCATTGGGATCGATTTTAGTGACTTTGGTCTCGAAAGTCATCACCGATACTGGAATTTTAGCTGCAGCCGAAGACCGACCAGATGCGGATATGTCCATATCCATTTTTATGGTCATCACAGTTGTTTGTTTGACATTAATAGCTGGTTTCAAACGCAGTTGCTGTCGGGGTTCCACTCCCGGATTTAGCAGTTCCACTTGCGGGGTTTTGGAGTTGCGGACAGGCGCGGATACGCCAGGGGCTGGCTGCTGAACTACAAGTGGAGTTTCAGCACTGAGGGAAGCAGGAGAAAGCTCGATCGCCCATCCGGCACTTACCAAACAAAGAGATGCAATAAACTGTCTTTTGTTCATTAACTTAATTTCCTGTTATTTGAATGTTTGCCTGTTCCCACAGTCGATCGACTGTCACAAATTTGTAACCTTTATACAAAAGCAGTGGAATTATTTTATCCGCAGAAGCTGCAACATCTTCACCGCCGCAATAGCCGTCGTGCAGTACAATAATTGATCCGTTTTCTGTTTGCTGCACGATGCGACTAATAACTTTCCTCACCCCCGGTCGCACCCAATCTTCTGGGACGACACTCCACATTACAGGGCGATATTCCCACTGTTGCAATAACTCTAATGTTCGCGGCGTAAAAATGCCGTTGGGTGGCCGCACGTCTAGGATTAATTGTGGGTCTAAATCGCAAGCTTTGGCAATTGCTTTCTGCGTGTCTTCTAAACTTTGTTTAAGTTCGTGGGTTTTTAGTTTGGGAAACGATATATGCTGATAGCCGTGGAGACCGATCCAGTGTCCGCGATCGTACACTTCTTTAGCCGTTTCTGGATGCCTGTCCACGCAAAAACCTAGCCAGAAAAAACTAGCTTTGATGTCGTATTTATCTAAGATTTTTAACAGTTGAGGTGTGTGCTGACGGTGCGGCCCGTCGTCAAATGTGAGGGCAATTTCTCGGCTGTTGATATCTCCCGTCCACAGACATCCGGGAAAAGCCGATTTGAGAATGGGATGAACGACAGGAAACAGGGGTGCTAATGGCATTGATTAACCTTGATAAATGCGATCGGGTAGAAATGAAGCTGCGTTACAATAGAATAAAGTTAACTCAATCGAGGTAAATATGACAACTGCCGTTGATATAGGAACGCTAATTGTCCGCACGCCCGGAACTTGCGGCGGCCGCCCACGAATTGCAGGAACTAGAATTACGGTAGAGAACATTGCTATTGATTTTAATGCGGGATGGACTCCTGAAGTAATTGTTCAAAAGAGAACGCACTTGAATTTAGCACAGGTTTATGCAGCCTTAGCTTACTATTATGCGAACAAAAAGCAAATTGACGCGGAAATAGCAGCAGAAAATGCTGAGTGGGAGCGCTTGGAAGCAGACTCTATGGCAGGTAAGCTATCGTGAGTAAGATTCGTTTATATCTTGATGAGGATATTCAGGAACAAGCTCTAATCTTAGCTCTGCGAAATTCGGGTGTAGATGTGATAACAACCTCGGAGGCTAACAGGCTGAGTTTTTCCGATGAAGAACAGCTCATTTGGGCAACCCAGCAAGGGCGAGTCGTTTACAGTTTTAATAGGAGAGATTTCAGCCGTTTACACAATATCTGTATTGCCGAAGAGAGAAGTCATACTGGAATCATTCTTGCACAACAGCAGCGGTACTCGGTGGGCGCACAGTTGCGGGCACTTTTGAATTTGATTGCTGCTAAGTCAGCAGAGGAAATGATCGACCAACTGGAGTATCTTGGAACTTATATAAGAGATGAATAAAAATATGAAATAAACTTGAGTGAGTGCCGAATACTTAATGGTTTAACTCCTTTGATATAGACTAAATCTAGCCACAGTCGATAGAGCTCTATCTCGCGGTCGATGCGATCGCCCTACAGTGTCTTCCTATACTGAAAACCAGCATAACTAATCGACAAACCATCAAGGAGGAACAATGACCGAGGAATATTTAGCCGAACGAACAGTTTCAGCCGTATTTAAGGAAGAAGAACAATTAGACGGCGTAATTCGGCGGTTGCTCGATCGCGGAGTTTCCCGTGACCACATCTCAGTGATGGGAAAAAACTTTCAATCTAAAACTAAAATTGCCGGCTTTATTACTAAAAAAGATGTGATATTAGGCGGTCTGCGAAGCGGGGCGATTTTTGGTTCCTTATTCGGTTCTTTTTTGGCTTTGCTAACAGGTGTCGGCCTGCTGGTTATTCCCTTTGTCGGTACAGTAGTCTCGGCGGGCCCGCTGGGTGCTGCACTGTTGGGTGCAGCTAGCGGCGCGATCGCAGGTTCGGCCGGTGCGGGTCTAGTTTCCGCTTTAGTCACTTTGGGAATGCCGGAAGACAAAGCAACTATCTATCAAACCCGCGTTGAAGCAGGCGAATTTCTCGTGATGGCAGAAGTCGCCGCCGACCGTTCGGGCGAATTTCAACTCTTGCTAGAAAGTGCAGGTGGCCAAGAAGTTTCAGTTAGCGAAATGACGCTGCCGCGCGCCGTCAAAGGTCGCTGCAATAGTCCGGCAGACTTGTCTCCAGAAGCGCGATCGCACCTATCGGAAGCTGCTCAAAAAACCTTTATGGAATCCTACAACGCCACATTTGATGAAAGCAACGACTCGATACAAGCGGAACACACCGCTTGGGACGCCATTCACCAGCAATACGAAGAAGATGAAAACGGCGTTTGGGGTAAGCCTTTAGCCTAAGTCTAGTCTTCCAATCGCAGTAAACTAATAAAAAATAAAATCCCGCCTCTCGAACTGCGGTTCTGGAGGCTTTGACGATTTTTGATTTGAGATTTGTGCAAGACTTAATTAACTGGAGTTTAGACTAAAAAACGATCGCACCTAAAAGTAGCTGCCTCTCAACCGCAGGCAAGTTATTGCTCAAAAACT